>NZ_WTKW01000174.1:0-8879 GCF_011378745.1 Pseudoalteromonas sp. Z1A6 | reverse complement strand
ATTTTCAAAAGGGAATTTTAGAAGTATTAGGTTAGGTGTGGGTTTGTTTAAAAATATAACAATTAATGGGTTTTATACTGCATTGCGCTCGCAAAAAACCCACTAACTAAAAACTAATTAGCTAAAACCAGTTACTCAGCAGACTCTTCTGGACGGTGCTGCTTTTGTACGCCAGTTAAAAACAAACGTAATATTTGATCGTTACAAACACGGTAATGTTTGTTATCTACTTTTCGAGAAAATGCGCTTAACTCATGTTTACTTAAATCAAAATCAACAAGTGCAAGTGTTGCTATAACATCTTCTGCTTTCATATTTAAAGCAATACGTAGCTTCATGAAAATAATATTATTATTTAGCTTCTTCTCAGGCTCTGGTTGCTCACCTTCGCGTTTGCCACGTTGGGTATTAATAAACCCATTTAAAAAGCTAGCAAACTCAGTATCACTTATTGGGGTAAAAGCCTCTTCACCTTCTTTAGTTAACCATGCAATTACTTGCTCTTTGGTGACCGTATGCTCTGCTGATGCAAAAACATTGACCATAGCAGTATCAGTTAAGTTAAAAGTGTAGCGAATGCGGCGTAAAATATCGTTATTAGTCAAAGTAAATCCCAAAGTGAGGTATAGCAACCAAGCAGTTATTGCTTAATTTTAAATAAGCACCTAGTTTAACAGGTTTACTAATACCACCCTATTAATTTTTATCTGAGCTTCTTATACCTAGTTACCAAGCACCTTGGCAGGATCTACGCGCGTTGCTTGCCATGCAGGATAAATAGTGGCAAGTATCGCAAGCACAAACGTAACAATCACTGTAATACCAATGTCTTCAAGTACTAATTTACTTGGTAAAAACTCTATAAAATAAACGCCCTCAAGTGGATTGGCTCCAAATAATTGGCTTATCCACGTAAAAAGCTCACTTATATTAAGCGCTAATACCACGCCAATTAGTGTTCCTAGTGCCACGCCTACAAATGCTTGCATTAAGCCTTGCATTACAAAGGTGGCTAAAATAGTACTGTCTTTCGCGCCCATGGTTTTTAAAATTGCGATATTGCCTTGTTTTTCGCGTACTTCCATCACTAAAGAGGACACAATATTAAAACTGGCTACCGCTATAATTAAAAACACCACAATATAAACAATGGTACGTACCATTTGAATATCTTGAAAAAGGCTGCCTTGGGTTCTGAACCAACTGGAAACATACACGTAGTCGTCAATAGTTTGGCCCACTTTTAGCGCTATTTGGTGCGCCGAAAACACATCATCAACACTTAACCGCAGCCCTGTTACTTGAGTTTCATCGTAACCCAATGTTTGCTGCGCTTTATTAAGATGTATAAATGCAGCTGTACTATCAATGGGGCCTCCCATTTCTATAACACCTGCAAGGTTAAGTGTTACGCGTTTAGGCGCTAATAATGACTGACCTTTTTGGCCTATTTGCGGAATAAGTAACGTAATGTTGTCGCCTACTCTTGCATCTAACTGTTTTACTATTTGCTTACCTAAAATTACATCGTCAAGGGCTAACTGACTCACTAATTTACCACTGGTAAACTGGTTTACCGCCGATACATTACTCTCGAGCGATGGCTCAACACCTCGAATTTCTATCGCTTTTAGCTGGCTTTTATATTGCGCCATCCCATTCACTGCAATAAATGGCGCAGCCCCTGTTACATGCGGTTGTGTTTGTAAATCCTCAACTTTTTGCGACCAATTTGCAATGGGTCTACTTGGTGCTACATATTCAACCTGCGGCACAACACTTAGCAATCTATGTACTAGTTGCTGCTCAAAACCATTAATTACCGACAGCGCCACAATTAAAACCGCGACACCTAATAAAATACCAATAGTCGACGCTTTAGCGATAAAACTAACAAAGCCGTTTTTTTCATCTTTGTGGCCTGAATAGGCTCTAAAACGTTTACTTAAAAATGCACTAAGCAACATGCTGCGACTCTTTAATAGCTAGTTTTCCATCGTCTAAATAAGCTATTTTGCCTAGCTTATCGGCAAGTTCTAAATCGTGTGTAACTACCACAAAACTGGTGTTTAAGCTTTGGTTAAGCTCATTAATTAAATCGTAAATTTTAATCGCATTTTGTTTATCTAAATTACCGGTTGGTTCATCAGCAAGCACAAGCGCAGGTTTAGTAACCAGTGCACGGGCAATAGCCACGCGTTGGCGCTCTCCACCAGAAAGCGCAGACGGTTTATGCGAGCTGCGATGTGCAAGGCCTACTTTTTCGAGCATATCGAGCGCTTGAGCTTTGGCTTCTTTTGCACTCAAGCCTTTAATTAATAATGGCATAGCCACGTTTTCAACTGCGCTAAACTCCATTAATAAGTGATGAAATTGATAGATGAAGCCCAAATTTTGGTTTCTAAATGCGGCTTGCTCTGTTCGCGAAAGTTTTGCAACTTCTTGGTTTTTAATTTTAGCGCTACCTGAGCTTGCGGTATCTAATGTGCCAAGTATGTGTAAAAGCGTACTTTTACCAGAGCCTGAACTCCCCACAATAGCGAGCATTTCACCTTGCTGAAGCGCTAAATCAACGCCTTTTAATACTTCAACTTGGTTGCTGCCATCTTGATAAACCTTACTTAAATTTTCACAACTAATTACTAAATCATTCATAACGTAATACCTCTGCTGGTTTTACTTTTGCGGCTTTACGCGCAGGATATAAGGTAGCTAAAAAGCTCATAGCAATACTGGCAAACGCTATTATTACTAAACTCAAAATATCAAATTTTACCGGAAGCTCTATACCCGCCAATAAGTTTAAGCCCACTAATGCAAGTAGCTCATTTATATATAAACTAAATATTACACCTAAAAATGCGCCTATTGCAGTACCAATTACGCCGTTATATAGGCCTTGCACCATAAACACTTTTTGCACTTGCGAAGGTGTTAAACCTAACGTTTGTAGTATGGCTACTTCACCTTGTTTTTCGCTTACCATCATGGTTAATGCCGATACAATATTAAATACAGCCACCAATACAATGAGGGCAAGCAACATAGACATAATGCGCTTTTCCATAGCAACGGCTGCAAATAGAGTACCTTGGGTACTGCGCCAATCACTGTAATTGTGATCTTTTAAAATACGTTGGCTTGCTTCAATAAATTCATCTAGTTCGAAAGGTTCGTGCAATGAAACACTTAAATTTGGGGCGGTGTTTTTATCCAGCTTTAATACCCGTTGTAGCGAAGCGCCACTCGTAAACGCAAGTGCCATATCTATCTCAGATCCGGTTTCGTATATTGCGGCAACTTTAAATAAACGCTGGCTGGGTACTCGCCCAAGAGGTGTATACGTTGAAGCATTAGGCATAATAACGCGAAGCTTATCACCCACGCTAACGCCTAATTTACGACTCAAATAACGGCTTATAGCAATGTTGTAATTTTTGTTTAATACAGTTTTCCAATCGCCTTGCACTATTTTATCGGTAATTTTATACAAAGAACCGCTGTCGTTATAAAGGCCTTGTAATAAAACGCCGTGCAAGTCTTTATTTGTTTGCACAATAGCTTCGCCGTGGCGATATAAGCTTACATGATCAACATAAGGAGATTGTTCGAGGTCGGTTTTAAGGGTGTTCATTTGGGTGGCAGTGTTTTTACCTGCGCTAACTTCAACATGTGGAATAAGTCCAAGCATATTGGTTTTTAGGCTATTTTCAAACCCGTTCATTACACTGCTTACCGTAAATAATGCCATTAAACCAATAGCGATACCGGCAATAGAAAAAAACGAAATAAACGATATAAACGCATTTCCTTTAGAGGAGCGACTATATCTAAGCCCTATAAATAAGCTAACCGGTTGAAACATAGTATTTTTAACACTTATCGTAAAAGTATTGAGCAATAGTAGCACGAAAAAAGTGCCTTTGGGTATGGCGTAAAATGTAAGAAATAATTTAAAAATCTGATACTTGGCTATATTTACAGCAATATGTATTTAACCATTAATTCGCGGTTAAGTTTTCAGCCCTTTAACTAAATAATCGAGCAATACCCGTACATTAGTGGCCACAAACTGCCTTGGTGGATATACGCCCCATACCCCTTCTTGCTGTGGTTGATAGGGTGTTAAAATAGGCACCAATTGCCCTGAGTTAATTTCGTTTTCAATGTAGTAGTCTGGGAGCTGTACAATACCGAGCCCCTTTTTTGCGCCATCCACCAGCGCCCAACCACTATTACACTGTAGCCGCCCCGCTATTTTAATGTGTTTATCGCGCCCATTTTCGTTTACGCGCCAGTAGCTACTATTCCCAATTAAACATTCATGGCTGTTTAGCTCGCCTAAAGTATGCGGCTCACCAAATCGCGTTAAATACTGTGGTGCCGCGCACATAATAAACCGCCGCGCACTTAACCTACGCGCTTTTAAGCTCGAATCTTTTAAGTGCCCAAGCCTTATTGCTAAATCAAATCCGCCCTCTAATAAGTTTTCTTGCTCGTTACTTAGTGTGGCAACAACTTCTACCTCGGGATGATCCTTCATAAAATTATGCACTATAGGCATAATGAACGTTTCCCCATACATAACAGGGGCTGTGAGCTTAATTTTACCCTTTGGTGTAGTTTGGTGCGTGGCAAGACCTTGAGTTGCCTCATCCATAGCATGTTGTAAGTGCTTTATTTGATGTAAATACACTTCGCCTTCTTTAGTTAAAACCACTTTACGAGTAGTACGGGTTAAAAGCTGGGTATTTAAACGTTTCTCAAGCGCCGTAACATGGCGGCTAATATGCGCAACCGAAAGCCCAAGCATTTTTGCAGCCGCAGTAAAGCTGCCCTCCTCCCCTACAGCTATAAACTCATCTATTCCATCCCAACGCGCCATTATTACCATACTGTAAAAGTGTTTTAATAAAATTGAGATTATCATTATTTGAGAAACAAATACAATAAGCACATCACCCAAGCAAATTGGGTCTACAATTATTTTTTAATAGCCAGTTAAAGGAAATAAAACACATGTCTGAATTTATTAAATCAAAAGCTGCCATTGCTTGGGGTCCTAATCAACCACTTAGTGTTGAAGAAGTTGATGTGATGATGCCTAAAAAAGGCGAAGTAATGGTAAAAATTACCGCTACAGGTGTGTGTCATACCGATGCATTTACATTATCAGGCCAAGATCCTGAAGGCATATTTCCTGCTATTTTAGGTCACGAAGGCGCTGGTGTTGTCTATGCTGTTGGCGAAGGCGTAACGAGTGTTGAAGTTGGGGATCATGTTATTCCTTTATACACTGCAGAATGTGGCGTATGTAAAATGTGTACTTCAGGTAAAACTAACCTGTGTTCAGCCGTGCGCGAAACACAAGGTAAAGGCCTAATGCCAGACGGCACTACACGCTTTTTTAAAGATGGCCAACCAATTTATCACTACATGGGGACATCAACGTTCTCTGAGTACACTGTATTGCCAGAAATCTCACTCGCTAAAGTAAATAAAGAAGCATCACTAGAAGAGATTTGCTTACTCGGCTGTGGTGTAACAACAGGCATGGGCGCAGTTACCAACACAGCTAAAGTAAAGCCTGGCGACACTGTTGCTATATTTGGCTTAGGCGGTATTGGTTTGTCTGCGATTATTGGCGCAAAAATGGCCGGTGCGGGTCGTATTATTGGTGTTGATATAAACACCACTAAATTCGATTTAGCTACAAAACTAGGTGCAACTGATTTAATTAACCCAAAAGATTTCGACAAGCCAATTCAAGAAGTTATTGTTGAAATGACAGACGGCGGCGTTGACTACTCGTTTGAATGTATCGGTAATGTTGACGTAATGCGCTCAGCGCTTGAGTGTTGCCACAAAGGTTGGGGAGAGTCAGTAATTATTGGGGTGGCGGGTGCAGGCCAAGAAATATCAACCCGCCCGTTTCAACTAGTAACTGGGCGTGTATGGCGTGGTAGTGCATTTGGTGGTGTTAAGGGCCGTTCACAACTTCCTGAAATTGTTGAGCGTTACATGGCGGGTGAATTTGCTCTTAGCGACTTTATTACTCACACAATGGGCCTTGAAGATATTAATGAAGCGTTTGATTTAATGCACGAAGGCAAAAGTATTCGTACAGTCATTCATTACTAATAAACTGCATTCGTAAAATAGCTTATTAATAAGCCGTAATACTTTTAAGTTTACGGCTTTTAAGGATTAAGTATGTTAGAAAATATCTCAAGTGTAAAAGTGTCTGGCGGTTGGCATAAACAATATACTCACAGCTCGCAAAGTACACATAGCACTATGCGCTTTGCCGTATTTTTACCACCTGGCGCAAGTGAGACAAACAAAGTACCGGTACTTTATTGGTTATCGGGTTTAACCTGTACAGACGAAAATTTTATGCAAAAAGCCGGTGCATTTAAAAAAGCAGCAGAGCTGGGTATTGCTATTGTAGCGCCAGACACTAGCCCGCGTGGCGAGAACGTACCTAATGAAGACAGCTACGACTTTGCACAAGGCGCAGGCTTTTACGTAAATGCCACGCAAGCTCCTTACAACACCCATTTTAATATGTACGATTATGTTGTTAGTGAATTACCAGCACTTATTGAACAACATTTTCCAATAACAAGCACAAAAGCAGTTAGTGGTCACTCTATGGGCGGACACGGTGCATTAATGGCTGCACTTAAAAACCCGACTGCGTTTGTAAGTGCCTCGGCTTTTAGCCCTATTGTAAATCCGATTGAATCCCCTTGGGGTGTAAAAGCATTTACTGGTTATTTAGGAAATGATAAAGCGCTTTGGGCACAATATGATAGCTGCGAGTTGATGAAAAACGCAGAGCAAGCTCATTACTTACCCATGTTAGTGAGTCAAGGTGATGCTGATGGCTTTTTACAAGAGCAACTTAAGCCAGAAAGCTTAGTCGCTATTGCTGATAAAAAAGGCTATCCGCTTACACTTGAAATGCAAGCAGGCTATGATCATAGTTACTTTTTTATAAGCAGTTTTATTGACCAACACTTATTATTTCATCATCAGTTTTTAACTGCATAGGCTCATTAGTGTGTAGGGATGACTTTTCTAACTCTACACACTCTTTCAATACTTTACTCACTTGCCTGCATACTTGTACCGTATTGTTATTGCCCTTACCTTTAATAAATTCAACTATAGCCATATCGGCTTCAACACCGAGTTTAGTAAAGCTAAAGCCCTCTTTATCTTTTACAACAGGCCCCGCATTTACTGGGCCAGGTTGAGAGCGCGCTGCCCCATCTAAAATTATACCCGCAGCAGCGCAACCAATTAATACATTTGTAAATAGAATAATCAATAAAGTACGCATTATTAACCCCACCAATATAATTACCTAAATTATATACAATTTTAAAAATAGCATTGTAAAAAAATGTAAGCCTTAGTGCTTAAATTCACGTATGAACTCTTTAATAAAACCCACCAGCTGTAAAATAAAAATAACCAAAAAAGGAAGCGCTCCAATAATAGCAACGCTTCTGTTTAATGGTTCATTATTTTGTACTAGCAAAACAAAAGCGCATAAACCTAGTGCAAACGACCAAGCATACAAGCTCCATGTTTGAACTTCACTTGCACCACTTAATTGGCGAATAACCAAAACAGCAGAGTCTGCTGATGTGGCTACAAAAATGAGTAACAGTAATAAACTTGACCAAATTAATAAACCGCCTTGCCACCCTAATTGCTCAAAAAATACAAACAGCCCTTGCGTATAATCGGCTTTAATAGCCACTAAAATGCCTGCATTGTGCGTTTGATCCCACGCAATTGCAGAGCCCGAAAACACACTAAACCAAATAATTGTCACAAAAGTTGGTACAAATACAACACCTAAAATGTATTGCCAAACCGGCCGTCCTTGGCTAATTTTTGCCAAAAACACACCAACGAACGGGCCCCAAGCTAACCACCAAAAATAGTAATTGTATGTCCAACCTGTTGCCCATGCGGGGTCATTAAGTACGCTTTCAAACTGCCATGTACCTGTGGTTATGAGCTGAATGTAATCCAATGTTCCTCCTACAGCTATGTCTATAATTGGCTTTATAGGCACAAAAATTAATAGCCATGCTATAAGTGAAAATGCTAAAAACACATTAAACTTACTTAGAGTTTGAATTCCTTTTTTAAGCCCCAACTTTGCAGAAATGGTATAAAGCAGCGCAATTAGAAAAATTATAATAAACCCCGAAAATAAAGCCGATTCAACCCCTAGCTCAAGCTCGAGCCCTTTACGCAGTAATAAAGTTGAATTAGCAATTGTGCCCACGACACCAAAAAATATTGCAAGTATGGCAATTAATTTAATGCTAAAGCTCAACTGTAACTGCCAAGCCCGATTAATAACGCCTTTAGTTGCACTGATCACAGGAGCACTAATATCGCCCGCTTTACCACTATTGCGAGTAAGCCCACCTAATAACAAGCCAAATACTGCATAGAGCGCCCATGCATGCGCGCCCCAATTAACTAAGGTAAGTGCCAAACCACTTGTTTGATTGTTAGGATACAAGCTTTGCTTTAAAGGCGAATTAACCGTGTGTAGTGCAGGCTCTGCTACTCCCCAAAATATAAGTCCTGAGCCCATTCCTGCTGCAAACAACATAGAAAGCCAACCAAAGGTACTAAACTCAACAAGTGCTTGCGCTCCTCCTATTTTTCGTTGCCCTAATGGGCTTATAGCAATAGCTATCACAGAAAAAAGTAACAAGTTTACCAATATAAAAAATGGCGAGCCTAAATAACCTAAAATTTTATTAATAGCGGGTTGTAAGTGCTCTGTGAGTAATTCAGGAAATAAAAAAGCAATAACAGATAACCCAACGCAAAATAGTAAG
>NZ_WTKW01000173.1:0-8934 GCF_011378745.1 Pseudoalteromonas sp. Z1A6 | reverse complement strand
CACTGAAATTTTTTACAGTTTTATGCTTTCTTCTTTTAATAGCGTTATTAATTTAATCAATTTTAAAAGGAATGGTGTATGCCCCGCTTGCTACAAAAACTATTAACTACAGCCTTGTTATTTATAGGCTTTGCCACACAAGCCTTTGAGATTGAAGACTTAGGCGATGGCTTACACCGCTTTATAGACGACAGACACCGCTCAGTATTTTTAATCACTCCTGAGGGCGCAATTGTTACCGACCCGCTTAATAAAAAAGCCGCCACCTGGTTAAACGAGCAAATTAAAACTCGCTATAACGTACCGATAAAATATGTAATTTACAGCCATAATCACAGCGATCATATTTACGGCGCCGAGGTATTTAAAAGCCCGCACACCACTTTTGTAGCGCATAAACTCGCCGCGCAAGATATTAAAAACACACAAATGAAAACGGTAATGCCCAGCCTTACTTTTGATGACGAGCTACTGCTTACCCTTGGTGATTCCACAGTAAAGCTTAACTACCATGGTCCAAACGATGGTCGTGGTTCGGTTAGTATATTATTCGAAAAGCAAAAAACACTATTTATAGTTGATTGGATCGTTATTGGCAGAATGCCGTGGCAAAAGCTGTGGAGTTACGATATTCAAGGCATGATTAACTCAACCCAAGCGGTACTCAAATATGACTTTAATACTTTTGTAGGCGGACATGCCGATATTGGCAGCAAGGCTGATGTAGCGCGCTATTTAACTTATATAGAGCTTTTATATAGCCAAGTAACAGCAGGCGTTTTAGCTGGTAATACGCTTGACGAAATTAAACAAAATGTAAAATTAGACCAATTTAGTGACTTTAAACAGTTTGATGTATGGTTACCACTTAACATAGAGGGCGTGTACGAGCGTTTAATGGAAGAGTCTGGTATGGGTTGGCGCAGCGATTTATAAGTGTGAACTCAGCGGACTAAGCTCTGAGCTCTAAACTCAATATTATAAGCATTGGTATTGGCGTATTTAACGCAGTACCAATGTACCTATTAATTAGTTAAATAGACGTCAAACGCCATATAAACCACCTTTACAATGTCCTAGCGCGGTTTTTATATTTCAAATCTAAGTATTAAAAAGTCTATTAACTAAAATCGACCACCACTTCATAACGCCCTGGCATGTCGTTTACTTCGTATACCCAACCGTGTCGTTTTATTATTTTTTCGCTTAACTCTAATCCTAAACCGTAGCCAATATTGGTAGGCTTATTTGCGCTATTAGTAACGTGTGACGTATCAGTTTGTGCGCTGCTATTTACTATAATCACGCGGCTACCTTGTTGAGTAATACGCACTTGCCCTTGTTGCGTATGCTGATACGCATTACGTATTAAATTTGTAAGTACTATGTGGCATGCGGTGGCTTCGGTACTAATAGTCGTACTGTGGTTATCGGTATTTATAAGTACATCAACTTGTTTTGAATTGAGTAAATAATCGAGTTCGTTACCCAAAGTCGTTATTTTAACGGCTAGGTTTACAGGCTCTGGTGAACTTTGCTGGTCGTCATTTCTGCTAAGCCACAATAACGTCTCAGTTAAATCACTCATGGTTAAACCGGCGCGCTCAATTCGCTGCAGTGTAAGTTGTTGCTTATCGCTTAAAGGCGCTTTTTCGCTTAAACGGTTCAGTAACTCAACGTTGCTGCGAATAACCGAAATTGGCGTACGTAACTCGTGGCTGGCATAACTTAAAAAGCGTTGTTCACGCTCTACACTTTCGTATACTGAAAGCAAGCTGCTGCGTATTAACGTTGCCAAGGTATTTAGTTCGTTATAGGTAAAATCGGGCGGTGTGTGTTGTAAGTTTGTTTGATTTAACGACTTTGCCCAACCCCGCAGGGACTCAACAGGCTTTGCTATCTTTTTCATTACCATAAACAAAAAGAAGGTAAACAGCGCTATTGCCGTTATTCCCGTTAACGCTATCCATAATAACCTTTGTATTGGTTTTTCGGGTGTTCCTTTTTTTGGAAGGCGGTTTTCCTCAAGCATAATACGTGATACATAACGAGCTTCACCAGCAGGGTTTTCAAAATATACAACAAAATATAAGTCTTTTGGCATAGAAAAAAACGCTGTTTTTTCTTGGCTTTTTTGCAATATACCTCGCTCTGTAGGCTTTATAAAACGTTTCTTAATCTCATTTGGCACATCCTCCCAACGACTCGCTATATTAAAGCCAATCATTTCTTTCGGTTGCCCGTTTTTAACTTCAGCCGATTGCGAAAGTGCATGCATTACGCCATTCAAGCCTTTGTCTAAACCATCGGTAAAATAGCTAACACTTAAAAACGAAAAACCAATAGCCATTAACGAACTTAAAAGCACCATGCTGACAAAAAAGTACAACCTTAAACTAGGTCTTATTTTCATGCATGTGTCTCATTTTTTAGTTTTAATACAAACCCTACACTAGGAATTGTCTCAAGTACCGCTTGGCAATTAGCTTGCTCTAACTGTTTTCGTAAATGGTAAATATGTACTTTTAGGCTGTTACTGTCGGGCTGCTCTTCTCCCCAAATGGCTTGCATAATTGCGTGTCGGGTAACTGGCTTTTGTTGCTCTCTAATAAGTAATTCTAATAACTTAAAAGTAATAGGAGATAGCTTTAAGTTACCTGCTTCGACTGTTGCCGTATGCGCGGTTAAATCAAGTGTTAAATTAGCAAATGTAAGGCGTTTTACTTCACCACTTTTGCGTTTTGCTAATACTTTAACGCGCGCTACTAACTCTTTCATAGCAAATGGTTTTACGAGATAGTCGTCACTACCGGCAGCAAATCCCTCAAGCTTACTGTCGAGGCTATCACGCGCTGTCAACATTAATACTGGTGTATCAATGCCTCGCTCACGTAATGTTTTGCACATGGTTAAACCATCCATTTTTGGCATGTTTACATCTAATATAATCATTTGATATTGATTACGTTCTATTAAATTTAAACCCATTACGCCATTGCTTGCATGGTCACACTCTATTGACTCAATTTCGAGATAATCAACAATGGTGGTTGCCAAGTCGATGTCGTCTTCAACCAGTAGTACGTTTATCATTAAGAGGCTGTTTCCTGCGTTTTATTTTTAGCACCTAGCGATTTTAGCATAGTAGCTATACCGCGTTTAACGTCGGTTTGAATCATCAATAATGCAGGTATAAGTATTAAGGTAATAACCGTGGCAAACAAAATACCGTAACCAAGTGATGCAGCCGCAGGGATTAAAAATTGTGCCTGAATTGAGGTTTCACTAAGAAGCGGCACCAAGCCTGCGTAAGTTGTAATTGAGGTTAGTAAAACTGCACGCAGACGACTTGTACACGACTCAACAATGGCGTCATGCGTATTCATATCCTCTTCTTTTGTTAGTTCGTTAAAACGCGAAACAAGTAATAGGCTGTCGTTTACCACCACACCACTGAGCGCCAATATACCGTTTAATGACAATATGCTAATGGTTAAGTCGTTCCACCAATGCCCAAGTATTGCACCAACTACACCAAACGGAATTGCCACCATGATCAGTAAAGGTTGAACATACGATTTAAGCGGAATAGCCAACAGTACATATATAACTAATAAAGCAGCGACAAACATGGCAAGCATTGACCCTGTTGTTTCGTCTTGCTCTTCAGCTTCACCAGCAAAATGAATATTCAGAGTAGGAAATTGCTGAGTTAATTCTGGTATTAAGTCGCGTTGTAAATCAGCCACTAATTCGTTTGGAGCAATCACACCTTTATCTACTTGCGCACTTAAATAAATTGCACGAAGTCCATCAATACGCGTTATCTCATCGTGTTGGTATTCACTGTTAATTGTCGCTACGTTTACAAGCGGTACAACGGTGCCATCAGGCAATCGGATACGCGATTGCATAATATCGGCAGGTGTTTGACGGGCGTTCTCTGGATAACGTACACGTACTTTTATTTCGTCTTTATTACGTTGATAACGCTGTACAATTGCGCCGCCAAAGGCTTGCAGTACTTGCTTTGATAAGCTCGCAGTATCCATACCTAGGGCGCGACCTTGCGCGCTTAGTGTAAATTTTAACTGTGGTTGACCGGGATTTAAATTGTCGTCTATTCCGTTAACGCCTGCCGTATTTTGTAAGTGCTCTTTAAATAGTGCGCCCGCTGCCATTACGGTTTCGTCGTCCCATGCTTTAAGCTCAACTTTAAAATTATCAACCATCTTACGCGTAGCTAATATTTGTAGCTTTTTACTGCCCTCAGGACTTGCGGCTAAACGCTGCCATTCTTGAGCAAATTCACTTGCAGTGAAAGCGCCATCATCTAATAGTTCAACGCTTACCGTACCACTTGTATCGTTGCTACTAATTACTTGTAAACTGGTTATTTCACTTTTATCTGAATTAAACTTAGTCATTAAGTTTTGCTCAGCTTGTATTGCACTTTGCTCAAGCATTAGTAAGTTTTTGTTTGTTTGACCGTAAGCAGCATCAGTTTGCATAACCAAGTTGGCGGATACGGTATCGCCCAGAATGCTTGGGAAAAAACCTACTTTTACTACGCCTGTCATTGGCATACCTATGACGAGTATAAAAAAAGCAATAAACCCAGCAACGACTGCATATCTAAAGCGCAATGAGAGTTCAATAACCTTACAATAAATGTTTTTGCTAAACCAATTTAGACCGCTATCGGCGCCATGTTGTATTTTGGACCATACCCCACTTAACCCTTTTTTAATTTGGCGCTTGGTACTTACATGGGCTAAATGCGAGGGTAATATAAGCTTTGATTCAACAAGCGAAAGCAGTAAACAGATGGTCACTACAGTGGCAAATTGAGAGTAAATTTTACCTAGATTACCAGATACATTCGACAGTGCCATAAATGCAGCAACAGTGGTCAATACCCCAAATATTGTCGGTACAGCCACTTTCATCGTACCCAAAACCGTGTTATTTATTGTATCGCCATGTTTCTTACGTGTAGTGTAAATACTCTCGCCGACAACAACGGCATCGTCTACCACTATGCCCAGCGCCATAATAAAGCCGAAGGTAGTCATTTCGTTTATGGTCAGTGCGGTGTAGCCATCGGTCATAAAATACAGCGTGCCAAAAAATACAAATGGCAAGCCACCAGCAACCCATAAAGCCACACGTACATTTAAAAATATGGCTAGTATTACAAACACCATAATAATACCGGTCACCGCGTTTTTCGTCAGTAGCGATAAACGTTCGGTGATCATGGTGCTTTTGTCATTCCAGCTTTCTAGCTCTACATTTTGAGGTAATAAACCATTTTCATGCCACGTTTTTATTACATTATTAGCCTGCTCAACAATGGTGATTATGTCGCTGGTATCACCCATTAGAATTTCAACGCCGACTGCATTTTGTTGGTTATAACGACTTAGTGAGTTGTTATCTTCAGAAAAACTGTCGCTAACAATAGCAACATCACCTAATTTGATTTGTGCGCCAGATGCGGTAGTGAGTAAAACGATATTGGCAAAGTCGCGCTGCCAGTAAGCTTGGTCAGCCGCTTTCAGACGTATAATTTTACTGCTATCACGTAAACTAGTTGATAGTGGGCTTGATGACTCGTTATTAATCACCTCACTTATGTCACTAATGGTTAATCCATAGGCTTGTAATTTACCTTCATCGATTTCTACTGACATCATCGGATCGAGAACACCCGACTGAGTTACATCAGTAATACCTGATTGCGCTAATAAATCGGCTTTAAGTTTTTCACCCAGGTTTTGTAATGTATGGCGATCTGCATCCCCAAAAAGCTGTAGTGTTAATGCATGATCTTGCCTGCGCGCTTTATCAATAACAGGTTGCTCAGCATCAACAGGGAAGTTGTTAATTGCGTCAACTTGATTTTTTACATCAAAGAGTAGCTCATCGAGTGAATAATCTGTTTCTTTTTCAATGCTAACATGGCTGCCGCTTGCATCAGATGTAGAGGTAATGCGCTTTATACCTTGTACTGTTTCAAGAGCTTCTTCTATTTTGAGCGCAATCCCCTCTTCAGCTTGTAATGCATCACCACTGTCATAAACAACTGACACCGAAACAGTATCAGGCTCCAAACTCGGAAAAGCTTCTTTACGCAACGTAGAAAGCGACATAATCCCCATTACAATCACGCTTATTAACAATAAATTAGCTGCAACAGAGTTATTTGCAAACCAATTAATAATACCGTGCAACGGGTTATTACTGCTAGGTACTTGAGGTGGCTGATGAGGGCTCATTATTGTACCCCTTCAACAATTGGATTTACCCTCATGTCGTTTAAATAACTAACAAGTGGACGCACAACTACTTTTAATTTACTAACACCCTCTATTGGTGAAATGTATACGTAATCTCCACGCTCAAATACTTTATTGGCTTGTGTGCTTACTAAGTTGTTTTTATCATTCACGTACCAAATTAAGCCATCTTGTGATACCGCTGAAGCAGGCAGTTCAATTACGTTACTTAATTGTTTACCTGCAATTTCAACCGCTAAAAATGTACCTGGTAATAATGGCGTCGCTTGCTCAAACGGTTTATCTAAGGCGACAATTACGCTGCGCTGACGCGAACTGTCATCGAGGTGTTGCTCAAAACGTGCAATATAACCATTCCATTTAGTATTAGTGGTTACATCACTTAAAATAACCTCGCCTGATTTATTATTTGCCAGATTTTGCCACTGATTCAATGAAAGCGGCACGTTTATTTCTACTTTGTCAGTGCTGTTTAATGTGGCAAGCGTATCGCCAATACCAACATAAGTACCTAAATCGATATCTCGCGATAAAATAACACCATCAAACGGAGCACTTAACTGGGTATTATTTACATCACGCTGTGTTGTTTTAAGTGCATATTGAGCGTCATCAAGCGTGGCTTGCGCGGCTTCTAGCTGCAAGGTTCTAAATACCAGTGGTGAGCTTGGCGCCTGCGTAACGCCTGAGCGTTCCCATTCACGTTTTGCTTGCTCCCCTAAATCTTGCTCTTCTTGCAGTGCGAGTTTCGCATCAGCGAGTGTGGCTTTGGCATTTGCGAGGGCTTGTAAGTATTCAGTATTATCTATTTGTGCAAACACCTGCCCTTTAGATACAAAGTTTCCGGTTGCAAATTGCTCACTCATACTAGTCACTTCGCCTTTAACTTGTGCTTTTAAGGTCAGTGTCCAATGCGCCTTTGCTTGACCATGTCCGTTCACATAAGCTTGGTAAGTACCCGCAACAGCATTAATTACCGATACATTTGGTGCAATAGCTCTAACCGTGACAGATTTTGAGCTATTAGCTTGTTCATCCATTTTTTTAGCGTTATACGCAACAGCAAGCCCTATACTAATAATTGCAACAAGGGTTACAATAACAGGTGTTGGCGAAATTCTCATGACGATACTCCAAGGCCCAAAGCAAGGCCTAAATCTATGCGGTTAGTTAAAAGGGTGTAGTTTATTTGACTAAGTTGAGCTTGCAGGTCGTATACTTTTTGTTGCACTGTTAGCAAATCTAAAATATCAACCAAACCTTGTTGATACTTACTTTGATAGTTACTAAAGCTGCGTTGAGCGCTGGCAAGTGCATTGCTAATTTGCAGTTGTTGCTCGGTTAATGATTGCTCCTGCCCGAGTGCATTTTCAACTTCGTTTACCGCACTTAGCAGCGTATCTTGGTACTGCCAAAACGCTTGCTCGGCATTTAATTTTGCAATATCAACTTGCGCACGCAGTGCTCCACCTTCAAATAAAGGGGCACTTAAACTACCCAATAAACTCCACACTGGGCTAGTTAATAATGCTTGGCTTGGCGTGCTTGCTAAATCACTCAGTGATGCCGAAAGCGAAATACTCGGTAGTAGCTCTTTGTACGATACATCAACCAAGTAATGCTTTGCCTGAATGTTGTAATAGGCACTTTGTAAGTCAGGTCGGCGCGCCAAATCTTGCTCTGGTAATGTACTTAATGGCTCAATAACGCTTGGCAGTGTTAATGTACTTGGCAGGTTTTGAAGTTTATCAGTGCCTACAATTAGCATTAAAGCACGCTTTGCTTTTGCTATTTGCTCTTGATAATCGGCAATGGTCGCGCGGGTAGATGCCGTGCTAGCTCGTGCGGTATCAAGCGCTTCTAAATCACCTAACCCATATTGGTAGCGCTCTACAATACTTTGCTCATTATTTTGTAAAACAACTAAACGTTGCTGCTCTATATCGAGCAAATTTTGCTGCAAAATAATATTTAAATAAGTACGAATAACACTCGCTACTAATGTGTCTTTAGCGCCTTGATAAGTAGCTTGATTACTGGCAATAGTCATATCTTGCGCGGCTACGTTGTCAGCAATTTTTTGCCATATATCGGCTTCCCAGCTTATACCTACTGATGAGCTGTATTGCGTACCTTCGGTTTTACTGCGCTGCGCGTCAAATCCTGCATCTACACTAAACCACTGACTTGCAGCGGTTACATCACGCTGCGCATAAGCTAGTTTTAATGCAACATGCACTTGATTAAACGATGGGTTATTAGTAACAGCTTGATCAATAAGCGAATCAAGCCCTTCTATATTCACCAAATCGGTAATGTAATTTACTTGCTGCGCGTTACTTTGCGTGTACTGCCAGTTTGCATGTTGCTTTAGCGACTGCTCAGTACTATTACCTTGATAGCTTGGCTGACTACTGCATGCAGCAAGTGTGCAACTAAGTGCAAGTAAAAAACCGGTTGAGTGCTTTTTAAAATAAACCATTTAACTATGCCTAATTCATACCATTGCACATAGCTTATTCGGTCGAGGGTTAAGGAGAGGTTAAATGGCATTAACCTATTTAATTTTGATTAATAAATTTATTAAAAATACTAAGCCGATGCAAACTCATATTTTAAGCTATTTTATAGG
>NZ_WTKW01000172.1:0-8961 GCF_011378745.1 Pseudoalteromonas sp. Z1A6 | reverse complement strand
AATTTTAAATTATTGTTACTTATGGCTTTTAATAATTAAGGTTAATTATTGGTCAGAAAGTTGTTGATCTTTTTGACTTCGAAGTCTATTTTGTATCAATGCATTTTCAATTGATACAATTTGTTTACTGTAATAATTGAAAATGTAGAGTTGGGGAGAAGTAGACACGTTTTAAACTCGGGAGAATAATTATAATGAAAGCTAAATTTACACGGACTCTCGTTCATTTTGCTGTAACAACTGCTATTGCAGCAACCACAATGAATGCTCACAGCGCCGAAGAAGCAACATCAACACAAACTCAGCAGCAAATTAAAGAACCAGCCATTGAACGCATAGCCGTTACTGCAAACCGTCGCTCACAAGATCTACAGGAAGTATCATCATCAATCACTGCACTCGGGGAGGCTGATATTGCTCGTGCCGGTATTATTGATGTTACGGGTCTTGAGCAGGTTGTACCGGGTTTACGTATGGGGTCATCTGGTGGTGAGGTTCGTCCTGCCATGCGCGGCGCACGTACTAATGAAGTGGGTGTAGCAGGTACCGGTATTGCTGAGCAAATTGTAGGCATATTTCAAGATGGCATTTACGTACCTACTACCTCATCTGGTTTAGGAGCATTGGTGGATGTGCAGCGCATAGAAGTGCTGCGTGGCCCACAAGGTACTCTATACGGGCGTAACACCTTTGCTGGCAGTATTAATATAATTACTAATCAACCTGTTTTTGACGATTTACTGGGGAGTATAAAAGTTGAAACAGGGAGTTATAACCGCAGTGCTTACGAGGGTATTATAAATGTTCCTGTAAGCGATACAATTGCGACTCGTTTTGTAGTGGCCTCTGATCGCCATGATGGCTATATCAATAACTTAGTGATTCCAGGGCCTTCGGATGATTTACGCGAAAAAAATCAGTTTTATATGCGTAATGTCACTAAGTGGCAACCAAACGATAAGTTTAACGCAACGGTACGTTTTGACTACTCGCGTAAAAACTCAAACTCAGAAGCTATTTGGGGTTATCAGCAAATTGCGGGTTACCAAATAAGCGAAACGTCACCTGGCTCCGGTATATTTGATCCTAACCCTACAATTACAGCTGGGCATATTTATCAGCCAAGTGATGCGCAGCACGAAGATCTTGGTCCATATGATGTTTATCGCAATAGTTTTTCGCTTGATAAACAAGAAAGCTTTTCGACAACAGTAGCACTTGAGTGGTATACCGATTTTGCTGATATTAAGTGGACGACTAACTATTCAACCCTTAACGGCAAGCAATACTACGACAACGACTATAGCGATGGCGGTATTGATTTTGTAGGTGGTTTTGGCCGAGAGGATGACCAAAAAACTCTATCGTCTGAGTTACAGTTTGCGTCAAATAATGATGATTCTGATTTTTCGTGGATTGGTGGACTTTATTACTTTGACCAAGAAGCAGATTGGAGCTGGTTATCGCATGCAGATACAACAGGCGATGGTGTATCAGACTCTGTTGTTGTGCCTTCGTGGGGGAATCCAGATTACGACCCGCATACGGCTAAATCTATCGCAGCGTATGGGCAGTTACGTTATCAAATTAGTGAAGACTTACGTGTTGTAGGTGGCTTGCGTGTTAACCAAGACGATAAAACGTTTACTGGTGATACCATCCCCGATTGGGATGATTCTGCAATGTTATATAAAGCGGCTGCAGAGTACGACATAAACAAAGACATAATGGTGTATGCAAGCGTAGCCACGGGTTACAGAACGGGTGGTGCAAACGATTCGCGCGTGGTAGCACGTGGTGCAGACCCACTTTATGATAACGAAGATGTTATTTCGTACGAAATGGGTATGAAGAGCTATTTGCTAAATGGTGCAATGCGTTTAAATGTCTCGGTATTTATGAATAAGTACGAAGACGTAAAAGCACAGTTGTTTGCAACGTCATGTAACGATACAACAACGGGTGATACCGTTTTAGAATGTGTGTCTTCAGGTACAGCCACAACATTTGAGTATTACGAAAATGGCGGTGACGTAGAAACAAAAGGCCTTGAAGCCGACCTTCAATGGGTACCAATTGATAATTTAACACTTACCGGTACGTTATCGTTATTGGATAGCGAATTTGCTGATGGTTACGCTGTGGGCAACGAACAACTTCGCCCGTTGCTAGCACTTGGTAACCAAGGCGGGCGTCAAGATATAAACGATAATTCAAGCCAATTTAGTTTTGAAGGCTGGCGACCTGCAATGGCGCCAGAGTACAGCATGGGGCTTTCGGCGCGTTATGAGTTTAGTTTAGGGGGCGACTCGTACTTAGTACCGTACATTCAAATGAATTACTTAGACGATTACTACGCGTTTGATACGAATATTCCAGAGGTAAGAGTAGATGCGCATTTAATGGCTGATGCACGCCTAACTTGGTTTATAAACGACAGCGTACAGGTTGAAGCATACGTTAAGAATATTGGCGACAAAGCCATATTAACGCGTGGTGTGGTGCATTCACAAATTGTTGATGGTTTGCCAGCTAACTCAGTACAAGCAAACTGGAGCAACCCGCGTACGTGGGGCGCGAGCTTAAAATATCAGTTTTAAGGTTTCCTAAAATGGTCAAATGACCATAACTTTCAGCCAGCTAATACATTTATTAGCTGGCTTTTTTATTTAAAAAAAGCTATCGAATTAGTTCGCACTGAGCATTAGTATCATATTTAGCGAGTCTTTTTTTACATTCATCTAGGGCTCTTTTATTTGCTTTAGATTGTGAGCTGTAACCCTCTGAAAAACCATAAAACTCGCCACCATTTTCGGTTTTCCCTAGTGCGAATGCTTTTCTGCCAGCTCTTGATTCGAATGTGGTTAATGCATTTACCGTCGCTACATTATAGCTACTTGAGTCACACAAAAGCGCGTTGGGTTCTACTTCACATAATGTAGGCGTAGCTTGGCAGCCAGTTAAAAGTAAAACGATACCTATACTGAGGTACTTCATTTATTGTCATTAATTATTTTAATTTAAGGTTTAATGTACCTAAAAAAGTTGAAATTATAAACAAAAAAAGCGCTCAGTGAGCGCTTGAAGGGAAGTAATAAGTGTTTACAGTGCGAATTGCTGATTTAACGCGAGGGTGTCAAATTGCATAACTTCGCTTGATATTAGAGTGTTAGTAAATGTAATAACGGTGAGTATTTGTTGGCGAACGCGTACGTTTTTGGCATTAAAAGTACCATCGAGTGTCCAGCAAATTGTTGCTTGATTTGAGGCGCTGTCAAACTGTACGGTTTCTAGCTGAGCGTAGCGTCTGCTTAGGCTTTGTGAAAGCGCTAAATGGCAATTTAACAGTGCATCTTTTGATTGTGTTTCGTTACTGCCAGCAAGAATAACGTCTGCATTTTTAGTATAAACACTTTCAAAATTAGCTAAGTTATTAAGCTGCCAAATTTGCCACCAATTATTTAATGTTTCGGCAATTTGCGTTGGTAATTCACAAATGTCGCTGGGCGTTGCATGAAAGGTAGTAGGGTGCAGCTGGTAGTCTAAATCGCTAACCATAATAGGGTCGCTTTTAGGTAACTTAGGGATCACCAGCGTATTATTGCTCTCACCATTTGCAAATTCGTTGTTAGCCAATAAGAGCGTATCAACAAAACATTTCACTGATTTTATGAAGGTGTTATTGTGCTTTATAACAAATGAAAGTCTTACTGGTTTTAGCAGTTTTTTTGGTTGCAATACCAACTGTAAAGTCTCAAGTTCCTGGCCTTTACTATGCGTTTTAGATATTAATTCTGATACACCATATTGCGCTAAAAAATCAAGCCATAGCGGCTGTGCTTGCAATGAACCCATAGCGGTAAAGTGATGTTGCTGCCAGCGGCTACTGCGCAGCAATTTACCTGAAATAGTTTTAATATCTGCTTTGGTGTATAAATCGATAATTGCGTTGATCATGCATTTACCTCCAATTCTGTTTGGCTATTTAATGCGTGTGCTCTAAATAAGTTTGCGAGTAGCGCAACTTCGTCAAAAACGGTGACTTCTTCAATGATTTTTTGATTTTTGATGCGTAAGTGCGAGACGCCTAACACAAAATAAGGAAGATTTTTTAGCTCACTTAATTCACCGCTTTGTGGGTTAAAATGCCCCGCAAGTGACCAGCGAATTGCTACATCTGTAGTGCTCTCATCAAAGGGGGTAATTGCTAAGTGATCGACGGTTAGCTTGGCATCAGGGCAATTAGCAAAAAATTGTATAAATACGCCATTTATTTGTGCAAGGCCGGTTGCCATTCTGCCGCTTGGCCATTGCTGTGTGGCCGTTAAGTTATAAAACTCGTGTATTTTGGCAAATTGCTTTTGGTTAAATAATGTATCTAGCCAGTTATGCGCAAATGCGGCCAGTTCACCGTCTAAAATTGGAGTGCTTGGTGTGCGGTGATCAATTGCTTGTACTCGGGTAAACTCTTCATCAAGCCATAGGGTATGTTTTTCTTTACTTGGTACTTTGGCCATGTGCTTGGCTACATTAATAATACTTAGGCCAAGTTGTTTAACTAAAAAGCCGTTGTCGCGTACTAGCCATTCTTTTACTATTTTATTTTCAAAACAAACGCAGTCGGCAATGGTGGTTACTCGGCCTGTTTTATTTGTAGCAGGGCCAAATTCTGAGTTACCGGTATTACTCATTACACTGCTAATTAAGTGTGATGAGTAGTAATGCTCGTTGCCGTCTTCTGAAAAAATAACATTTTCGCCAATTAGGCTTCTATCAGGGAATGCGGCAATGGTTTTAAGTGTGCCTTGAATAACATCTTCAATATTTTCGCCATAAGCGCCAAGTGTAAAAACAGGGCATACATCAGCGTAATAGCGATAACATAAACCAATGTTTTTTTGCTCCCAAATGCGGTGCGTAATACGTAAAATGTAATCAACAATATCAACAAACTCTTCGTCAAACCCGACAAGCGCTTGCTGCTTTTTACTTTGCGGGTTTAATACGCTCGATAAAGGCAGCCAGTAAGGTTGGGTAATTGTGTTTTGTGTGCTCATAAATACCTCTTAGTTTGCTGCAGTGATTTTATTTTGCATTTGCTCAAAAATATCAATACCCATTCCCTCTAATAAATGAGGAATATCGATAGCGACCCAGTTTTCTTTTAAAATTCCGTTTTCGCAGCGCCAAAAATCCATAACACGCGGAAACAGCTTATTACCCGATGCAGGTAAACCTAGCCAGTCATCCCCAGTATGAGTACCGTACATATGCGGCCAGCCACCGGTGGCTACAAAATTGTCGTGGCTTACTAGGCAGAGTGTTTTATTGATCCCACGATCAGGGAATCCTTTTAAAAATGGAGCTTGGTGGTGTTCTCTAAAGCCACTAATGCCTCGGGTTGTTCCTATACCGGCTGGGCCATACCAAATAAAATCTGGGTGCCAGTATTTTTCTAAATTAATGCTGTACAGGTCTTTACCATCGTAGCGGCCAAGCTCAGTAAGCATATCAATTACGAGCTGTTCGTTGGCTTTACTTAGTTCGTCGTTTTTAGCTGTAGCAGGCACACCATCAAGTGTAGTGGGGGGCATTATTAAACCCGGGTAACCTAAGCTTGGACGCAGTGGATTTACACCCACTTGGTTCATTACATCGATTAAATCTAAAAAGGTATAAACGTTAACTACTTTATTATTTTCTATTTGAGCCATTTCGCTATAACGAATAAAAATACTTTTACCGCTGGCTGGAATACCTAATAACGGTTTTGTGAATGTGCCAGTAAAGTAACCTGTTGCGCATATCCATTGCTCGCCTTTGTAGTCGCCCTCAATAGAAATAAAGGGTTTACGCTCTATATCGGGTAATGAGTTTTTAAGCACTCCAAAGTAATTATTAATTACATTTTGTTTAGATGTAATTGGTTCAAAAGGGTGGCTTACCTGCCATTGAACGGTATCAGCAAGCAATGCTTGGTTTGGTAATTCTGCAGCGCTGAAGTTTTCAAAAAGTTGTTCTAAAATATTCATTTATTTCACCTTATACAAAATGTTCAAATAACATGAGAGACGCGAAGCTCACTACAAAAAAGCCGAGTAACCAGTAGTTTATTGAGTCAAATTTACCTGGAACTAAATACCAACCATTTTCTTTTTCAGGGCGGTTTTGTTCTTTAAACACTTTTAGCTGACCTTTAATGGTGTACTCGTTGTACTCCTCTTGAAAACCATCAAAAGCGATACTCAACGTAATACTAAATACAACACACGTTAGAGCACCAATTGCACAGTACCAAGGCCACGCTATGTCGGTGTAAAGGGCACATATTGCAACAGTTACAAACGATACTAATGTGCCAATAAGTAGGCCTTTTTCGGTGGTGTGCTTAGAGAAAAACCCTAGTGCAAACATACCTAATTGAGCACCTACAAAGTATGAACCTACCTTGGTGAGTATTTCTAAAATTGAGCCTTCGCTGTAAAGGTGATACATAATGGCGGGTACAATGATGATTATTGCCCAGCCAAGGGTAAATAAGCGTGTTGCACCTAAGTAATGTGCGTCGTTTTTATCTGGTGCAAAATACTTTTTATAAAAGTCGATAGTACTAATTGTAGAGAGTGAGTTAAGCGCTGAATCAAGGCTCGACATAGAAGCAGCCATTACTGCTGCAGCTATAATTCCCATTAATCCTGGTAAACCATAGTCGGATGCGAACTGTAAAATAATTAGGTTGTCGTTTTCAAATGTGCGGCCGCCGTAGTAGCTGTAAAACAACACGCCCATAAATATAAAAAACAGGTAAATAAAGAATGCAATAAAGCCCATTAATAGATATGACTTTTTAGCATCACCAATGTTTTTAGCTGCAAGCGTACGCTGCACCATCATTTGGTTAGTACCGTAAACAGTGATGTGATAAAGCGACATAGCTAGCACGCCAGACCAAACGGTGGTTACTTGCGTGAAGTCGAACGAGAAATTAAGAGGGTCTAACTTACCTTGTGCTTTTAACTCAGTAAGTGTTGAGCTAAACGAGCCATCCATCGAGGTAATAAGTGCATACATAATAATGCCGGCACCAATAAATAATATTGCCGACTGAATAACATCGGTCCATATTACGGCAGTTATACCTCCTAGCATGGTATATATTAGTGCGATAATAGTGACTAAAAATATAGCAGTAATAACGTTAATATCTACAATAAAGGCAAGTACTAAAGAGGTTGCATAAAGTACAGCGGCTGACCCCATTGTTTGTGAAATAAGCCAAATTGTGGAGATTAAAATCCGCGCTTTTTTACCAAAACGACGTTCTTGGTATTCGTATATTGAGGCGACACCCGCATTGTAAAAAAACGGAAAAAACAAACACACAACAGCCACAATAACGAGTGGGTAGTTTAAGTGTATGGCAATAACCGATAAACCCTCTTTGTATGACCACGCTGGCGCACCTAAAAATGTAAGCGCACTAACATAGGTTGCCACTACCGATATACCAATAGCCCACCAAGGTGTATTTTTTCGGCCAATATAAAAATCATTAGCACTGCTCACCTTTTTACTTATTACAAACCCAAGTATGAGGTTTGCAATAATGTACCCGATGAGAATACTCCAATTCAATAATCCAAAATCATTCATAATTAATCCTGTTAGATTAGGTATTACGGGCTAATTAGCCTATTTATACTTTTTATTTTGAATCATCATGAATCACTTTGACTTCGAAGTCAATTGTCATTAGTATTATTTTAAATCGATTTATAACTTAGTATTTACAGGCTTTTAATTACTCTTTAAATAGAATACATTTTAGCAATGCGTATTTATTTGCGGTTTAAGAGTGTTAATTTGATTGCGCAAACAACAAGGGAACATCATGGCAGAAATAATTAATAATAAGCAGTTGGTTCGTCAGTTTCATGCTGCATTAGAAAAAACACAAGGTAATGATTTAAATGCTGTATTTAAAGAGTACTTGGCAGATAATTACAGCTTTAAAGGTGTGCATCCGTTTAATGAATTAAATAATGCTAATGATGTGATTGAGCATGTTTGGCAGCCTTTATTTCATTCTTTTAAAGCACTTCAGCGCCGCGAAGATATTTTTATTGCAGGGCAAAGTGAAGCCGATGGTGGCGAGTGGGTAATGAGTATGGGCCACTTTATGGGCCTCTTTGATCGTGACTGGTTAGGTATTGCACCTTCTCATAAATTGGCGACAATTCGCTACGCTGAGTTTAACTGTGTTAAAGACGGTAAAATTATTCAAACTGGTTTTTTTGTCGATGTTATTGGGGTGATGCTACAAGTAGGTTTAAACCCATTACCGCTCTCTACCGGGCAATACTTTACTTATCCTGGGCCACGTACCCACGATGGAGTTCGTTTAGGTGAAGGGAGCGATGAGCAAAGTATGCGCACAATGAACTTGGTTAATCAGATGATTGATAACCTAACCGCGCTTAATCAAAGCGGTATAAATACCTGCCCACCTGAAGTGCTTGCAAAAACATGGGATGAAAACATGGTTTGGTATGGCCCTGCGGGAATTGGCGCTACATATACAATTGAGCGTTATCAGCAACAGCATATGTATCCGTTTAGAGAAGGGTTAACGGGTAAAGTATTTAATGGCCATATTTGCCGGTTTGCTGAGGATGAATATGCATGCTTTTTTGGTTGGCCAAACTTAACAAATACCGCCATTGGTGGCTTTTTAGGTTTACCTGGAGCTAATACTCCTGCTGATATGCGCGTGGTTGATGTATATCATCGTGAAGGTGATAAGCTAGTTGAAAACTGGGTAATTATTGACTTACCATATTGGTTAAAACAACAAGGCTTAGATATTTTAAAACGCACACAAAGTATTGCTAATCCGGGGGCGTAGCCTGTTTAAGCTATAAAAAAGCTCTGTTTTACAGAGCTTTTCTTTTATAACGGTTA
>NZ_WTKW01000171.1:0-8975 GCF_011378745.1 Pseudoalteromonas sp. Z1A6 | reverse complement strand
AATACAAAGTCCCAGAACTTAAAAAAATATCATTCATTTTATATATATTGCTAAAAAAGTATTGCTTTGGCATTACCAGGTAAACCATTAATCCTACGTATAAGTATTACTAATTCGCAACAAGTAAAATGGCCTAAAAGCCCTTTCTACTGAACAAAAACACAGTGAAACGAGTAAATAATTGGCTCAAATATTGCCGAACTTCATTAATATTCGCTATTTGTACGATAAATGACAAATAGTGTAATTTTAGGTTGATCTTTAGTGCTGTTTATATTTAAAATCGCCAACCTTTTTATTTGAGGCAAATAAATTCGTCACATTTATCCTCAAATTAATATCGATTACTAGCAAGAAATGCGGTGGGCTTATGGATTTTTACATCCTAAAAAAACAACAAGAACTAATTGCGATTCCAGCAAGTGAGAATAACTGTAAGCAGTATCTCGATTCGGGTTATTTTTATATCGATAAAGTAGCAGCGTGCAACGAAACTAATGCATTAAAGGCGCTACACGCAAAACAAACTAAAACGTTAAAAATTCCATTATTAATGGCACTTTTAGCATTACCGGTTGTTTTTTCAGCTTGGTACAGTTTAACCTAACGTAATGCATGCCTTAGGCTTGCATCTTTAACAGCCTTGGGTATATTGGCGCTCTTACGGTTTTATTAAGAGCGCGACATGAAAGTCCTCCACACCTCAGATTGGCACCTTGGCCAACAATTTTACGAACACGATCGCCGTGTTGAACATCAAGCTTTTTTTACATGGTTATTAGCCACTCTTGTTGAACAACAAATAGATTTACTTTTAGTTGCTGGCGACATTTATCATACAGCGACACCAAGCGCTAGCGCCGAAAATCAGCTTTACCAATTTATTAAAGACGCCAAAAAAGCATGCCCACTATTACACGTAGTGATTATTGCGGGTAACCACGACTCTGCAAATCGTATTTTGGCGGCTCAGCCATTACTTGCACAGTTTGATACTCACGTAGTAGGGCGCTTTGATATCGCTACACCCGATGAAACTGTTATTACCATAAATACTAATGGTAAACGCGCTGTAATCGTCGCTATGCCATTTTTACGCGCAAGCGATATAAGTTCACTTAGCCAAACCGAAAGCGGCCCTAGTTATGCTCAAGGCGTTGCAAAAGCTTACGAACTTGCCTTAGAGCAAGCTGTTAATATAAATGAGCAAAACTCACCATTAATAGTTATGGGGCATTTACACGCTAAAGGCGGAGATATATCAAGTGATTCTGAGCGTAACTTAGTAATAGGCGGTGAAGAGTCTATTTCAGCTAATGTATTTGGTAAACAAGCTAACTATGTGGCACTTGGGCATTTACACAAAGCGCAACAAGTTGCTAAAAGCGATGTTATTCGCTACAGCGGCACACCCATTCCAATGTCGTTTTCAGAGCGTAACTACACGCACCAAATAAATATTGTTGAGTTTATTACTGATGAAAAACAACACATTAGTACAATTGTAAACCCCCTTTACATTCCACGCTCTGCCGATGTAATTGTTTTACCAAAAGGGGAGTGCGTACCATTAAGTGAACTGTGCGAGCAAATTAAAGCACTCGACACATCACAAAATACAGTAGCGCCTTATTTACGTGTAAAGCTTAAATCAAGCGATACCGACACCACCTTCAGAGAACAAATAGAACAAGCACTTGAAGGTAAGCATATTAAATTTTGTGGTATTGAACGTGTACGTGAGCAATTAGCTAACAATGACGACAACACCGTATTTGAAGATTTAAGCGAAGTTGAAATGCTCAACCCATTAAACCTATTAGAACAAGCATTCGCAAACGATAAAGACATGGCAGGGCAAAGCGTACCCGATGAGCTAAAAGCACTTTTAAGTGATGTAATAAACGAGCTTACGGAGCAAGAACAACTATGAAAATAACCGCAGTTCGTATTCATAACTTAGCCTCAATTGTTGACGCTGAAATAGACTTTACTAAAGCCCCATTAAAAGACGCGGGTTTATTTGCCATTACAGGCGATACCGGCGCAGGTAAAAGTACCTTTTTAGATGCGATATGTTTGGCGCTTTATACAAAAACAGCACGGCTACGTGGCGATAAAGGTAATTTAATAGAGTTTAACGGCGACAGCATTAAGCTAAATGATGCGCGAAACTTACTGCGCAGAGGTACATGGGAAGGCTACGCCGAGGTTGACTTTTTAGGGCAAGATAAACAGCTTTATCGTGCGCGCTATACAATTTCACGCACCCATAAAAAAGTAACAGGCAAACTTAAAGTAGCAGAGCACACTTTAGTAACCCTACCAGACGAAACCCTAATAGCAGACAAAAGCCACACAATAAAAGAAGTCGAGAGTAAAATAGGGCTTAACTTTGAGCAGTTCTCCCGTGCCGTACTTTTAGCGCAACATGAGTTTGCTGCGTTTTTAAAAGCCACTGGCGATGAGCGAGCGCAACTTTTAGAGTGCTTAACAGGCACCGATAAGTTTAGCCGTATTGGCGTGCGTATTTTTGAACGCCATAAAGAGCAAGTAGCAAAGCTTGAAGCGCTTAAAGCAGGCCTTGAAAGCTATACCTTATTAACACCAGAAGAACTTGAGCTACAACAAACCAAGTTAGCGGATTTAAAAACGCAAACCGAACACGCTAAACAAGAGCTGACCAAAACCGAAAAAGCACTTAGCTGGTATCAGCAAGCAACAGTGCTTGAGCAAAACTTACTCCAAGCACAGCAAACGCAGCAACAAGCAAGTTCAGCGCTTGAAAGTATCGTTGAGCAAAGCGAGCAAGCTAAACAAGCCAAACAGGCGCTTGAAATAAAAGACAACCGCAGCCGCTTTACTGTTTTAACTGATCAAAATACGGTTCAAGATGAGCAAATTACAGCGCTTAAAAGTGTTGACCATTTAGCGGTAATTAACGAGTGTAATACCGCGCTTATTAAACATACCGAGCAGCTTAATAACGCAAATGAGAAAAAACAAAATGCAGCGCCCGTTATCGCTAAAGCGCGCGAGCTCGACAGCAATATTGCTTTGCAAAGCCAAAGTATAAGAGGTACTGAGTCACAAATAGCTAAAGAGCAAACGCAGCTTGATGAGCTCAAACAACAGCTCAAACAAAGCAATAATGAGCTTGAACTTGCTAATACCGACTCAGCTAAAAGTCAGCAATGGCTTAATGAGCATGCACAGCTGCACGTTTTAGCAAAAGATTGGAGCTATTATAAACAAAGCTTTACTACTTACTTAAGTGCACAACAGCAATTAGCCGCAAACGTTACGCAAAGCCAAACTCTTAATAGCGAGCTTACAAATCAGAGTGAGCTTTTAAATACGCAAAATAATAAAGTGCAGCAGTGCGAGGCGTTACTTAATAATGAGCAATCGGCATTACAGGTATTAGATAATCAGCTGACTGAATTTAATGCAGAGCATTGCGACGCGCAGCTAAAGAGTATTGATTACTTAAAAGAGCAACGCGAGCGTTATGGGCAATTTAATACAGAACTAAAACAAAGCACGCAACGCCAACAAGTGCTCAACCAGCAGTTAAATGAAAGCCAGCAAGCTCATGCTTTACTTAATCAACATTTAATAACCAGTGAGCAAGCGCTAAAAGGCAGCGAGTACGCACTTAACCAAGCGCGCTTAAGAGCCAGCGAAAACGTTGAGCATTTACGTACTGAGCTTCGCCCTAATGAGCCTTGTTTAGTGTGCGGTGCAACGGAGCACCCGTACGCGGTAAATCAAAATCAGCAATTAAATAACTTAATTACTGATTTTGAAAATGCTTTTAATACCGCCAAAAAGCAATTTGAGAATGCACAAAGCGAGCTGCATAAGCATCAAACTCAACATGCTGTATTAGCTGCTGAACACGGACAACTTGAGCAAGTAATACAAACGGCAAAAGCTAAACAGCTTGATATTAAAAATACCATGCAAGGTGCACGTACCGAGCTTAACGACTTAACGGCCGATCAGCTTGAAGTCACTTATAAGCGGTTAACGGAGCAAAAAGCGCAGTATTTTGAGCAACAAAAACGCCAGCGTACACTGCAAACTAAAGTAAATGAGCTACAAGCAGCACTTAAAGCAGAGCAGCAAGCACAGCAGCAACTTAGTAATAAACAGCTTGAGCTTACACATCAGCAAAACCAAATAACGAGTAAGCATAGCGAACTAAATGCGCAAATTAACGAGCTGGATACAACGCTTAATAGTCAATTTGAAAACAGTGATTTTTGGCAGCAACTACAAGGCAATACGCTTGAGCTTACCCAGTTGCACGAGCAGGTTACGCAGTACCAGCAAACTCAAACGCAACTCGAGCAAAGCCAAAAACGCCAACACACAGCTAATGAGCAAATAAAGCAGCTTACCCCGCTTATAAGTAACAACGAACAATCGTTAAAAACACTCAATGAAGAGCTCATAAAAGCTAAAGCGCTATTAAGCACTGTGCAAACTGAGCGCTTAGCATTATTTAATAACGAGCAAATAAGCGCAGACGACTACCAAGCAAAGCTCACAAGTGAGCAAGAGCAAAAGCAATTGCTGGTTCAAGCAAGTCAAAAAGCGCATGATGATGCTATTAAGCAGCGAGACGAGCACGCTATAACACTTAAAAACGCAGAGCAACGCTTGCTTGAAAACAGTCAAGAGCTAGCAACGCTTGAGGCACGTTATAACGAGTGGTTTAGCGACTTTAAAGCGCAATTTAGCAATGCGACGCACGAACAGGTCAAAATTTTACTAACACTTAGTAGCGAGACGATTAAAGCGCATTTAAATCAGCACGAGCAGTTAACTCAAGCGCTAACCGATGCAAATGCCGCATTAAAACAGCAGCAACTTACGCTTGAAAAACACAACAGTAGCGATAAACCAACGCAAAGTGCAGAGGCTTTAAATACCCAATTAAGTAGCTTAAACGAGCAACAAACGCAGCTGCAAAGTTCATTACTAGCGACTAATACTGCCATTGAGCAGCATAACCAAAATACAAAGGCGCTTGAAGGTAAGCAAGCCGAACTAACAACGCTTAAAACGCAGGTTGAACAGTGGCACTTGCTTAATAAAGTACTAGGCGATGCAACGGGTAAAACCATGCGTAACTTAGCGCAAACACAAACATTAAAAATATTACTGCACTATGCCAACAGCCATTTAAAAACACTCAACAAGCGCTACGAATTAACGGCAATAGCACAAACGCTCGACATTGCGATTATTGACCGCGACATGGCCGACGAGCAACGCTCTGTTAATACGCTCTCGGGCGGGGAGTCATTTTTAGTATCACTGGCGCTTGCACTTGGTTTAGCATCGCTTTCGTCAAACAAAGTACAAATCAATTCTTTGTTTATTGACGAAGGGTTTGGTACGTTAGACAGCGAAACCCTCAGCATTGCAATGGACGCTCTTGATTCATTACAAGCACAAGGTAGAAAAGTAGGCGTTATATCGCACGTAACACAAATGAGCGAGCGCGTAGCCACTCAAGTGCATGTAGCCAAAAAGCCAGGTGGATATTCCACAGTTGAAGTTATATAGCTATTAGGGAGTTTAAAAATGCCAACATTTACAGGCGAACAAGCAACACAATACGATAGCCGCATTACTCGTTTAGTCCCAGGTTATGAGTTATTACACCAACTAACTAACGCACAGCTACAAGCAACGCTAAGCGACAATGCACATATTTTAGTAGTAGGGGCAGGCACTGGTAAAGAAGTGCTCGCACTGGCTGCATTAAACCCAACATGGCAATTTACTGCGCAAGATACATCAGCCGATATGCTTGCTATCGCACAGCAGCAATTTGATGAACAAGGCATAACTAGTCGCGTAACGATTCACAATGGCCCTGTTGATAAATTATCAGTTAAAGCTGATGCCATTTTATGTTTATTAGTCATGCATTTTGTACAAGACAATGGCGATAAAAAGCAGCTATTAAAAGCAATGAAGGGCAATCTTAAAAAAGATGCACTCCTTTATATTGCTGATTTAATGCGCCCCGAAACGACGTTTGAGCGCGAAGCCCAACTTACGACGTGTGCGCAATTAGGTTTAACCGAAACCGGTAAAACACAAATGGGACACGATTTAGAAAATGAGTTTTACCCACTCGATAGAATGCGCTTTAGCGAGCTGCTAAATGAGTGCAAATTTGGTATTCCAAAGCTGTATTTTAAAGCGCTAGGTTTTAGTGGGTATGTAGTTTAATTTATCGATCTATTTAGAAGAATGTGGCTTACACCACTGAACTGTGTGCTTATGGCGCGGTATTGTTTTACATTCTTTATTAGAGTTGGCACCTGGCTCGCTAGCATATTGCGAGCTTGGGGCTACGTTGGCACAACCTGCAGCCAATAATATAGCAAATACGGGTATTAATTTTTTCATTTCATCACCTATTAAAATATGTTTTAAAGCGCATTGCAGTTACTGTAAATACAAAGCGCTTATTAGTTTGCTAGCATCTCTCACCAATATGGCGGGTAGTTATGCATCTACAAAAATAACTTCGCCAGTAATAAAGCCATCAACCGAACGCTCAAACGCTTTACCTACAAGCTTGCCTGGTACTGGTTGAAAACCTGGCATCATCTCGCCGTATACGTCCCATGCTTCTTCAAGTACGGTAGGGTTAACCACATTAATACGTGTGCCACGTGGCATTTCAAGTGATACGCATTTTGCAAACGTATCTATTGCACCGCTGGTTGTTGCATCAGCAATCGCAAACGGAATAGGTTTAACGTTTAAAATACCGCTAATTAGCGTAAATGAACCGCTATCGGCAATGTACTTTTGACCAATGCGTACAAGGTTAATTTGCCCCATCATTTTGCTCATAATAGTGCTCATCCACTGGGCTTCGCTCATATCTGCAAACGTTTCGTACTCACATAAACCTACGGTATTAACTACGGCATCAAAATGGCCTACTTTTTCGTACAGTTCAGTAATTGATTGCTCGCTGGTAATATCAACAATATGATCCACATCGCCCGAACGACCCGCTGTAATTACTTTATGCTTAGATAAACCGGTTAATGCCGCTTGACCCATTTTACCTAGTGCGCCTATTAAAATTACTGTTTTCATTGTTTGCTCCAATCATTTGTTCACTTTAGTGTGTAGGAGCATAGTAAGGGAGTATTTTAACAATTAGAAACAACCCTTTTATGTAAGAGATACAAGATAATTTGGTTATGTGATAAGTTAAATATTACTACTAAATAACTCTGGCAGCAGCATGAGCAAGTTAGACCGATTAGATATAAAACAATTGCGTATTTTCCAAGCGCTCATTCGCGAGAAGAACGCCTCAAAAGCAGCGAGTAAATTGGGCTTAACCCAACAAGCAGTGAGTGAGCAACTAAAAAAGTTACGCGACGTGTTTGACGACCAGCTGTTTTTGAGAAAAACCACTGGCTTTGTGCCTACACCTTATGCAGAGGAGTTGTCGGTAGACATAGACAAACTCCTAAACGACTTTCAGGCATTATTAGCACCTAAAATATTTGACCCAAAAACAGTTAATGATGAGTTTGTAATAGCCGCTACCGACTACGCACAGCAAGTCGTTTTACCAGCATTAGTTAAAGTACTCCGGGCACAAGCGCCAAATTTAAAGCTTATAATAAGAGACTTCGAGATAGACAGTCTGCACGATTTAATGGAAAGCGGCAAAGTAAACCTAGCCATTGCCTTCCCCGACTACATCCCAAGTACTTACCCCATTATTAAGTTATTTGAAGAGCAACATATTTGCGTTACCTCGCCGAATTCATCAATAGCAGGAACTAAGCCAAGCCTTGCTGAAATCGCCAGTTATCCAAGTATTATTGCCTCGCCTTCGCGTCCAAATTTTAAAGGGTCTATTGACGATTGGTTTAAAAGCTTTGATTTAACGCGTAACGTAGTGGTGTCGGCACCGTGTTTTTCTATTGTGCCGATGTACCTAGAAACAACCGACTCTATCGCATTTTTACCCTCACGCGCAGTAAGCTCAGAGCTAGTAAAAATAGAGCTGCTACAGTTACCCGCGCCGTTTGACGTAATAGCCGCATGGCATCCGCGCTACAATAAAAACCCGCTTCATAAATGGGTAGTATCGAAGTTGGTTGTTGAGTGATTTGAGAGTTATTATTTGTAATAAAAAATAAAGCGGTTTTAATAAAGCTTTTAAGACAAGAGCATTATGAAACGTAGATCGGTTAAGTGAAGCGTCCCCCGTCGCTCCAATATTCATATCAATCAGATTGTTGCTTCACCAGCAACCTAACCAATCTCTCCAAGTGCTTTCATTGCAGCTTGTGCTTTATCTGTTTGTACAAAAATATGGTCGTGATAAAACGCAGCTACCACATTAGCGCTAATGCCATGCTCAGTGAGCTTTGCAGATACCGCAGCGGTTAACCCTACGGCCTCTAAGCTTGAATGTACGTTAAGAGTAATTAAATTATATTTACTCTCAAAGGTAATACCTGCTTTATCGGCGGTTTCAGCTTTTAAAATAAGGGTTAGCCCTTCTTCTTCTACATAAGTGGCAAGTGGGTCTAAATGAACATAATCAGCAAGCTTTCCTGCCAAACAACAAAAAATATACTCGCCTTGCTTAAGCTCTGGCTGCATTGATTTTAATAATTGGTTTAACTCTAAAATTCCGGCCATGGTCGCTCTTATTAACCTAATTCAATTCAAATAAGTAAGTCTATTTTCAAACTGTTTTTTAATTAAATTACTATCTCGTTTAACTATTATTTTTTCGACAATATCCCAAACACCGATCAAATTTTAAGGCTCTATTGGCGATTGGTTTAAGCTTATACCATTCCAATAAATAGCAGATCTATTTTACTTGCTAAAACAACCCATTTCTTTGTTGTCAATTTCGCAAAGGGAACAACCATTTACATCAATTTACGCCTAGAACT
>NZ_WTKW01000170.1:0-8984 GCF_011378745.1 Pseudoalteromonas sp. Z1A6 | reverse complement strand
CCTGTAGCGCCTACTTCAAGACCCCGTAATGCTTTGTGTAGTGACTCTTGTTGATTACGACCAATTGCCATTACTTCGCCAACTGATTTCATTTGCGTAGTTAAACGGTCGTTTGCACCGGCAAATTTTTCAAAGTTAAAGCGAGGAATTTTTGTAACAACGTAATCGATTGAAGGCTCAAAAGACGCAGGTGTTTTGCCACCAGTAATGTCGTTTTGAAGTTCATCAAGCGTGTAACCTACAGCTAATTTTGCAGCAATTTTAGCAATTGGGAAACCCGTTGCTTTTGATGCTAGTGCAGATGAACGTGATACACGTGGGTTCATCTCAATGATAACCATACGGCCATCTTCTGGATTAATACCAAACTGTACGTTCGAACCACCGGTTTCTACACCAATTTCACGTAATACTGCCATAGAGGCGTTACGCATAACTTGGTATTCTTTGTCAGTTAGCGTTTGCGCTGGTGCAACAGTGATTGAATCGCCAGTGTGAACACCCATCGGGTCAAAGTTTTCAATGGTACAAACAATAATACAGTTGTCGTTTTTATCACGTACAACTTCTGTTTCGTACTCTTTCCAACCAATTAGTGATTCATCAATCAATAATTCGCTAGTAGGCGATAAATCTAAGCCGCGTTCACAAATTTCTTCAAACTCTTCTAAGTTATACGCCACACCGCCGCCGGTGCCGCCCATAGTAAAAGAAGGCCTGATAATACATGGCAAACCAATGCGCGTTATGATGTCTTTGGCTTCATCCATAGAATGAGCAATCTCAGCACGTGGACATTCAAGACCAATATTTTTCATTGCTACGTCAAAGCGTTCGCGGTTTTCTGCTTTGTCGATTGCATCAGCCGTTGCACCAATAAGTTCAACGCCGTGCTTAGCCAATACACCGTGCTTGTCTAGTTCAAGTGCACAGTTTAATGCTGTTTGACCACCCATTGTAGGCAGTATTGCATCAGGCTTTTCTTTTTCAATGATTTTTTCTACCACTTCCCAATGAATGGGTTCGATGTATGTTGCATCGGCCATATCAGGGTCTGTCATGATAGTTGCAGGGTTTGAGTTAACTAATATAACTCTGTAGCCTTCTTCTCTAAGTGCTTTACACGCTTGAGCACCAGAGTAGTCAAATTCACACGCTTGACCAATTACAATTGGGCCTGCGCCTAAGATAAGAATGCTTTTTATGTCGGTACGTTTTGGCATTATTACTCCAGTTAAATTAGTGTTTACGCGCTTGCATCAAATCGATGAAGTGGTCAAATAATGGTGCTGCATCGTGTGGACCAGGGCTTGCTTCAGGGTGACCCTGGAAGCTAAACGCAGGTTTATCTGTACGATGAATACCTTGAAGCGTTCCGTCAAATAACGATTTGTGCGTGGCACGAAGCGTACTTGGCAGGCTTGACTCTTGCGCTGCAAAACCATGGTTTTGAGCTGTGATCATAACTACATCGCGGTCTAGGTCTTTAACTGGGTGGTTAGCGCCGTGGTGGCCAAATTTCATTTTTTCTGTTTTAGCACCTGAGGCAAGGGCTAATAACTGATGACCTAAACAGATACCAAAAATTGGTGTGTCGGTTTCTAAAAAGGTTTTAATTGCATCAATAGCGTAAGTACATGGCTCAGGATCGCCAGGGCCATTAGATAGGAAGATACCATCAGGGTTTAAAGCCAGTACGTCAGCGGCAGAGGTTTGCGCTGGTACTACTGTAAGTTTACAACCACGGTCTACAAGCATACGTAAAATATTACGCTTTACACCGAAGTCGTAGGTAACAACATGAAACTTTTCATCAGCAGCATCAAGAGTTTTAAATCCTTCGCCTAATGTCCAGCTTGATTCGCGCCACTCAAAATTTTCCTTGGTTGAGACAACTTTTGCTAAATCCATACCTTTTAAGCCTGGGAAGGCTTGCGCGGCTTGTAGCGCTTTACTTTCGTCTAGCTCGTCGCCAGCAATAATACACCCGTTTTGTGCGCCTTTATCACGCAAAATTCGAGTTAACTTTCTGGTGTCGATGTCCGCAATACCTAAAATATTACGTTCTTTTAAGTAATCATCTAACGATTGCTCGTTACGAAAATTACTTGCTAGCAGTGGCAAATCACGGATCACTAGGCCTTTAGCCCAAATTTGATTCGCTTCTTCGTCTTCGCTGTTGGTACCCGTATTACCGATATGTGGGTACGTCAAAGTTACGATTTGTTCCGCGTATGATGGATCAGTCAAAATTTCTTGATAACCAGTCATAGACGTATTGAATACTACTTCACCGACTGACATGCCGTCAGCGCCGATTGCAGTACCGCGAAACACTGTGCCGTCTTCTAGGACTAACAGAGCGGATTTAGTCAAGTTAAACCTCCTAACAGTAAAAAACGGGAGTAAGCAATTGCTTAACACCCCGCCAATACCCAGAGGGATCGTCAAAACTAGATTTTTGTGAGCTTAAATAGTTTTACGCAGTCTTAAATGATGCCGATATAAAACGCTAAACCTTCAATCATTTTTTCTTGCCTAAAACTATTTTTATTCCCACTGAAACCCAGGATTTACTAGCCATTTGGGTATAATTGGAAACACGCATTTAGTAATTTTTGGCAAATTGGCTGCATATTACATGAAGTTGCTATTTAGGTCTAACACTTTTTAGTAAATTGTTACAAACAAGTCACTGTAGGTGAAATTAGACCCAAACAGTTAAAAAAGTAACTAAACTACTTAAGATCTAGCACATCTTGCATATCATAAAGTCCTGCAGGTTTGTTTCTCAACCAGCTTGCAGCCCTTACAGCACCTAGAGCGAACGTCATTCTTGAACTTGCTTTGTGGGTTAATTCAAGCCTTTCGCCCATTGTAGCGAAGTATGCAGTGTGTTCACCTACTATATCGCCCCCTCTTAGTACCGAATAACCAATCTCATTTTGCGATTTAGCTGTTTCCACTTGGCTGCGGTTGTATACAGCAACTTCGTCGTGATCCCAGCCTTTAGCTTGTGCAATTGATTCACCAATGGCGAGTGCTGTGCCTGATGGTGCATCTATTTTATGACGATGATGCGCTTCAAATATTTCGATATCTAAGTCGTCACCAAACTTAGTTGCCGCTGTTTGTACTAGGTTTAATAGTACATTTACGCCAACACTGTAGTTTCGGGCAAATACAATTGGAATATGTTTGGCTGCATCGTGTAGTAGCACCATATCCTCGGTTGTTAAACCCGTTGTACCAATAACCATAGGAATTTTTTGTGCTACAGCGGTTTTTAAATGATTTTTCATACCTGCAGGAAGCGTAAAGTCGATTAAAACATCTACATTATCTATTGTGGTTTCTTCGCTAAAGCTAACACTGTTGTCGGCTGCGCTATTTACTTGATTTACATTAATGCCTAATAACGATGAACTACCACGAACGTATGCACCTGTAAGTTGTGTTTGCTCTTTAATTGTCGCTGCTTCTAATAGAGCTAAGCCCATTCTGCCATTAGCACCAAAAACGCCTATTCGATTTGTAGTCATTGTTTTTACCTAATTTAATTTAAATCCATTTTTACTAATCTGAGTATATATCCGAAGCATTGCAAATACGCGCTTGGGCATTTTTATGCAGTTGGACAAATATTAATCGCTGAAAATAGCGTTACTTTGTAGATATTATCTAAAAGTCATGCAATAGTCAGGTGACCTTTTAATTTAATAATAATAACAATACCAGTTTACTTTAGCCATCTATACATTTAAACTTCTCTTTCGCGTCGATTTGGTCTTTGGCTTGCGGGCGCTGCGGTCTTCTTAATTAATAAAATAAGAGTGACTCGCTAAATTCAGCTAAAAGAGGAGTTTTTGGCTGTTGTATTACTAAACTGTTTACGAGGAATATGATGCAGCCATCATTTAATAAAAACAAAGCTATACTTTCTTTACTTCCCCTACTGACCTTTGTAGCACTATTTTTAGGCTCTGGTTTGTACTTGCAATCGCAAGGGGTTGATTACGCTTTTTATCAACTTCCTGCTCCCGTAGCTATACTACCCGCCATTATGCTTGCGTTTATTTTAAACAAGGGCACGGTAAACGAATGCGTTGATACTTTTATTAAAGGTGCTGGGCACAATAATATTATAACCATGTGTTTAATCTACCTACTTGCAGGTGCGTTTTCAGCCGTGGCTAGTGCAACCGGTGGTGTTGATGCGGTAGTAAATGCAGGTTTATCACTTATTCCTCCCGCTTTGTTGCTCCCAGGATTATTTTTAATTGCTGCTGTAGTATCTACAGCTATGGGCACCTCCATGGGAACAATTGGTGCTATTGGCCCTATTGCTTATGCGGTGTCTATTAAAACAGGTATAGATCCAGCATTAATGGCAGGTACGATTGTATCAGGCGCTATGTTTGGCGATAACTTATCAATTATTTCAGACACGACTATTGCAGCCACACGTACACAGGGCTGTGAAATGAAAGATAAGTTTAAAGAAAATCTTAAAATTGCAGTCCCTGCTGCAATACTAACTATTGGCTTGTTGTTTTATTTAACACCCGCAGCGCAAGTTGTTGAAACCAAGGATTACGATATTTGGTTAGTACTTCCGTATGCCTTTATTTTAGTGTTAGCAGTTGCTGGCCTAAACGTATTTGTGGTGTTGTTTAGCGGTATTATTTTTGCTGCATTAATGGGCTTTACAGGAAGCTATGAAGGCGCAAGCTTTGTAAAAGATATTTACAAAGGCTTTACCGATATGCAGGAAATATTTTTACTATCAATGTTTATTGGTGGCTTATCTGAATTCATTCGTATTAATGGTGGCCTTGATTACATTGCTCAAAAAATTCAAGCCATAACTAAAATCATCGCAAAATGGCACCGTAAAGTGGCCGATCAATTAGGTATTGCAGCATTGGTTATGACAAGTAATATGTGTATTGCTAATAATACCGTATCTATTATTGTTGCTGGCCCTATTGCTAAAAAGCTGGCAGATGATGGTGAAATAAGCGGTAAACGCTCTGCAAGTTTGCTTGATATATTTGCTTGTGTAACGCAAGGCTCACTTCCTTATGGCGCACAAGCGCTACTGTTAGGCGCTACGTTTAAAATTAGCCCGTGGGAAGTATCAACGTCTTCTTATTACTGCTTTATTTTAGCCTTTACTGCAATTACTATTATTTGTTTACGCCGTAATAAAGCGTAATAAATTGAGTCATTACATGTTGCAGCTTATTAAGTAGGCTGCAACATGTGTTAAATTAGCGATCAACAAATCAATCTCTTCTGCTATAATTGCCGCTTCCGCGTGTCACTAAAATTATAGTTATAAACAGTTATGAAATTTAAAAAATTACTCCCTTTTATTACCCTTACTTCTCTCGCTTTATCATCGTCGGCTTTCGCTGCCAATTGGAGCAGTACAGCAGTACATATAAATAATGGCAGCCAAAAAAATCCATTCACTGAGCAAGAGTCAGACACCACTGTTTACTCGCTTCAACATGCATCGGGCTATGACTACGGCGATAATTTCTTTTTTATTGATTACAGTAAAGACGATATAGATGACGGTTACCAAGATGCTGATTTTTATGGTGAGTGGTACTCAACGGTTAGCTTATCTGCCATCACTGGTAAGCAAATTGGCTCTGGCGCATTATTAGATGTTGGCCTAACGGGCGGTATTAACGTTGCTGGTGATGCAAAAGTAATGAAGTATCTACCAGGTGTTAAATTAAGCTGGGATGTACCTGGGTTTAACTTTTTTCAAACGCTGTTCACAGCCTACATTGACGATAGTGAAGGTGTAGCAAAAGGCGGCGCACCTATTGAAACTAATAGTTGGATGCTTGATGTAGCTTTTGAATATCCTTTCACTATTGGCTCACAAAAGTTTAGCTTTAAAGGCCACGCTGAATACATCGCAGAGCGTGAAGATGAATTTGGTAACGATGTAGAAGCTTGGATACTAGCACAGCCTATTTTAGTGTGGGATATGGGTCACGCCCTTCAAATGAAAGAAAACACACTACTGCTGGGAATGGAATTACAATACTGGCACAACAAATTAGGTACTGAAGTCACTGAATCGGTACCACAAATCCATATTGAGTGGACATTTTAAGCTTCAACAATCAGCTCTTTACTCAGTAATAATAAGCGAAGCACTATTTTAGCTTCGCTTTTTTTCGTCCACGTAAAACATTTAATTGAACAGGTTTAAATACTTAGTTATTGTTGTACTTCTTTTTAAGCCAAGCGCTCGCCTTTAATAGGAGTAACTGAATGTCGTCGATTAAAGTGATTTGTTTCTCTACTTTATTAGTACTAACAAACAATGCCTTAGCTGGCACTTCTCAAGATACATCCGCCCTTTCTTATGATGCACTATTAAGCAATTACGAATACGATTTTAAGGTAAATTACTTTGCACTTGAGTCGCAAAAACAATCATTAAAAATGGCTTATATTTACTTAAAGCCAACTAAAGCCGATATGCCTACAGTTACACTTATGCATGGCAAAAATTTTAATGCTGACTACTGGACTACCACTGCGCAATACCTGCAATCTTTAGGTTATGGGGTATTAATCCCTGATCAAATTGGTTTTGGCAAGTCGTCTAAGCCAACTAATTACCAGTATTCGTTTGCGACGCTTGCTCATCATACGCGCGCATTAATGGACTCGCTTAATATAAAAGAGTCAGTTGTTATTGGGCACTCTATGGGTGGGATGCTAGCGAGTCGTTTTGCATTAATGTACCCAAACGCCACTAAAAAGCTAATTTTATTAAACCCTATTGGGCTTGAAAACTACTTGCAGTATGTTGATTACAAAGATACTAATTTTTTCTATAAAAACGAGCTTTCAAAAACACCGGAAGGCGTTAAACGTTATCAGCAAAAAAATTACTACGATGGTAAGTGGAATACAACATATTCAGCCTTAACTGACTTTATAACAGGGCAAATACAAGGCCCAGATAAAGAACAAATGGCATGGGTGAATGCAAAAACATACGATATGATTTTCACTCAACCTGTAATAACCGAATTTAAAGATTTAACTGTGCCAGTTAAATTAATTATTGGTACACGCGATAGAACCGGTCCAGGCCGTAACTGGAAAAAAGAGGATGTTGATTACGAGCTTGGTCGATACGATAAATTAGGCAAACACGCTGCAACACTTATTCCTGACGCACAATTATTCGAACTAGATAACTTAGGGCACCTGCCGCACATTGAAGATTTTGAACGCTTTAAAAATGTATTACAAAAGGCGCTTACAACTAAATAGAAGTGAGTGCTGAATATAAAAACCCTGTAAGTAAACTACTTACAGGGTTTTTATTATAGAAGCTAAATTACAACTTACATTGTGGGTTTTTACCCTGTGCTTTAGCTGTACTTTGCTCACTAAGTGCTTTACTCATTTGTGCTTGTAAGTCTTTAATACGACTGCTTGGCGCTGGGTGAGTTGATAAAAACTCAGGTGTTGTACCACTACCTGCTGCACTCATATTTTGCCAAAGGGTTACTGATTCTTGTGGATTAAAGCCTGCTTCAGCCATTAAATCTAAGCCAATTTCATCAGCTTCTGACTCGTGCGAACGGCTAAATGGCAAAACAACACCATACTGTGCGCCTAAGCCTAGACCCTGCATAATTTCATTACGGTATTGAATGTTACCCATTTCAAGTGCTGCACTACCAAGTTGCATACCGGTATCTAAAATAGAGCTTTGTGAAACACGTTCATTAGAATGCTCAGCAATTACGTGCCCTACTTCGTGCCCTAGCACTGTTGCTAGTTGGTCTTGATTGGTGGCTATTTTTAATAAGCCCGTATGAACCCCAATGTAACCACCAGGTAGTGCAAAAGCGTTAGCAGATTCATCTTCAAATACAACTACTTCCCAATTTTGCGACGCGTATTCTTTTGGTAATACAGCGACTACTTTTTCAGCAATGCAATTTACATATGCATTTGTTTTTGCATCTTTATTAATTGGTTGGCTTTTTTTCATATCTGCAAAACTAGCAGTGCCCATTTCACTCATTTGTTGATCTGAGTAAAGCGCTATTTGAGTGCGTCCAGTTGGTGACGTTTTACAACCGACTAAAACGGCTGTCGCTAATACTGCAAGTACTAGTTTTTTCATGATAATTCTCTTAAGTAATGAATTTTTTATTGCTTGTAGAATAGCAAACACAGTACCAATTTAAAATATTTGCTTTATATACCTTTATATTAAAAAGATGCGATAAGACGATAAACTTAGCAGGCAAACTAAGTTTATCCAAATACAATGCCCTGTTACACTATAGCCCTTGTTTTTAGTGATTGTTGAGTTTACACATGGACGCCTCAGCCTCGTCTTTTAATACCCGTATTTTATTGCCTTTATTAGCCAGTATCGTGGCGATTACTCCTTTGGCTATTGATATGTATTTGCCCGCCATGCTGGTAATTGCAAGCGATTTACAAACTAATATGCCAAATGTACAAATATCGTTGAGTATTTACTTAGCGGGTTATTCATTGGGGATGTTATTTTTTGGCCCTATTGCCGATCAAATTGGCCGCCGTAAGCTCGCACGTATTGGCTTAACCCTATTTGGCGCAAGCTCACTTGCACTCGCATTTACAACCGAAATCCATGCGTTTTGGACTCTTAGAGCAGTGCAAGCATTTACCGGAGCGGCAGCAACCGTAGTCGTACCGGGTATTATTCGCCATATTTATCAGCAAAATACAGCTAAGGGAATGTCGTATGTGTCGATGATCATGATGGTAGCACCGTTAGTAGCCCCCTCTGTTGGTTCGTTTATTTTAGGATTTTCTGTTTGGTCAACCATATTTTTGGTTCTTGCTGGATATAGCTTTTTAATATTAGCGTTTGTACAAGTGTATTTAATAGATATACCTATTCATAAAAATGAGAAAAAAGGCCTCGCTCTATT
>NZ_WTKW01000017.1:0-24045 GCF_011378745.1 Pseudoalteromonas sp. Z1A6 | reverse complement strand
CAGCCCTTGGCTGGCGTTAAAATACAAGCTTGAAGCTTATTTAAGCTTTAGGTCCTGCATTTTTTATATCGTCTGATACGTCATACTTAGCAAAGTTTTCAGTGAAGTCTGCGGCAAGTTTTGCTGCATATTCATTGTACTTAGCTTTATCTTCCCACGTGTTAATAGGATTAAGTAAGTTAGTATCTACACCTGGAACTGCTACCGGTACATCTAGGTTTAAAACATCAATGTGCTGAGTTTCAACACCCGCTAATTTACCAGATACGATTGCATCAATTACTGCACGAGTAGTTGGGATATCAAAACGTTTACCTGTGCCGTAAGGGCCGCCAGTCCAACCTGTATTCACAAGGTACACTTTAGCGCCAAACTCGCGTACACGCTTCATAAGAAGTTCAGCGTAAACACCAGCAGGACGTGGGAAGAATGGCGCGCCAAAACATGTCGAAAATGTTGATTCAATATCGCTAGTTGAACCAATCTCAGTAGAACCAACTTTTGCTGTGTATCCACTTAAAAAGTGAAAAGCAGCAGCTTCTTCGCTAAGTATAGAGACGGGTGGTAATACACCGCTTACATCACAAGTTAAAAATACAACAGCCTTAGGTTCGCCTGCGCGGTTTTCTACTTTACGTTTTTCAACGTGTTCAAGTGGATATGCTGCTCGGCTATTTTGAGTAAGGCTAGTATCGTTAAAATCTGGAACGCCTTTTTCATCTAACACTACATTTTCTAAAATAGTGCCAAAGCGAATAGCATTCCAAATTACAGGTTCATTCTTTTGTGACAGGTCGATACATTTAGCATAACAACCGCCTTCAATATTAAACACGCTTCCAGGTGCCCAGCCGTGCTCGTCATCACCAATTAGAAAGCGAGTAGGGTCTGCTGAAAGTGTTGTTTTACCCGTACCAGATAAACCGAAGAATAATGCTGTATCGCCTGCTTCACCAACATTAGCAGAACAGTGCATTGGTAATACACCTTTTGCTGGTAGTAGGAAGTTTTGTACAGAAAACATCGATTTTTTCATTTCACCGGCGTAACGCATACCTGCTAGTAATACTTTACGCTGTGCAAAGTTAATAATGACGGTGCCATCGCTATTTGTGCCATCACGTTCTGGCTCACATACAAACGAAGGAACGTTCATTACTTGCCATTGTGGTAAGTTTGAAGCGTTATAGTTCTGCGGTTCGATAAACATGTTTTTGGCAAAAATATGGTGCCACGCTGTTTCTGTAGTTACAACTACAGGTAGATAATGCTCAGGGTCTGCGCCAACTTCTAGGTGAGAGGTGAAGTGGTCATTACTTTGAACATGTGATTCTACGCGAGCCCATAATGCGTCAAATTTGTCTGCATCAAATGGACGATTAACATTGCCCCATTGAATATCATTTTGAGTTGTTGCTTCTTGTACAATAAAACGATCTTTTGGTGAACGACCAGTTCGTTTTCCTGTAATTGCAACAAAAGCACCATTTGCGGCTAAAGTACCTTCGCCACGGCGGATCGCATGCTCGACAAGTTCAGCTGCGGTTAAATCGACAAAACGTGTAGCGCCTGTAGTCATGTTTATACCTAACTATGTGTGAGAGTTTGAACGGATAGCTCTGGGGTTATCAGTGCCCTTAAACTGAAATTATAGTAACAGAAGGTTTTAAGATATTCGAGCCCGTAAAGCCTCTAAAAACACATATATTTAAGAAAAAACATGAATAATTTCAATGATACCGGTGTCATGAAACTAGCAAAAAAGATGACACCGGTATCATCTTTTTATAATATAAAACCGCATATTTTGCGGCTTTAATTACTATATATAGATGAAGCTGAACATTTAGTTGAAAATGCTTTTTATATCTTGTTCGTTAAAAACATACTCTTTTAAACAGTAATGACAGTTAATATTAACAGACCCTTTCTCAGCTACGTCTTTAAGTAGTTCTTCTTGTCCAATATTAACAAGCGCAGTAATTGTTTTATCACGACTACAACCACATTTGAATTTAATCGCTTGAGGTTCAAATACGCGAGGATTATCTTCGTGATAAAGGCGTGTAAGGACAGTATTAGCATCAAGGTGTAATAGTTCTTCATCTTTAATGGTGTTACTTAATGCTTCTAGGTGTGCAAAGTCTTCAATTGATTTTTGTTTATCAACTGGGAGTACTTGTAAAAATAGACCACATGCTTTTGCGCTACCTTCTGTTGTGTCGGTTGCAAACCAAAGGCGTGTTTTTAATTGCTCTGATTGCTCAAAGTAACTTTCGATACATTCACTCAGAGTATCATGCTCTAGCGGAACTATACCTTGGTAACGTTCACCCTTACTTGGTGTAATAGTGATCACCATATAGCCTTGACCAATAAGCTCTTTTACAGTTGTGCCCGTAATTTCGCTTTGCAGGCGTGCAATACCACGCATGTTTTGTTTATCATCACCATTTATAACTGCATATTTAACTGGGCCATCACCTTGAAGCTGTACTGCAATTTCACCTTCAAACTTTAAAGTGGCGGTTAATAAACAGGTTGCAACAAGTAACTCACCTAGTAATGCTTTAACAGGGTCTGGGTAATTATGGTCGGCAATCATTTCATTATAAGCATTCTCGATTTGTACGAGTTCGCCACGAACATCTAGTTCGTTGAATAAATAACGGTGAAGTAAATCTTGTTGCATGAGCGGCTATACCTAACTTGATTTCATTTTTAAAAGTTCGCGTCTTTGCTTTTTATCCGGTTTTTTATCCGGATGAGGAGCAAAAAAGCTGTTATTTTTGCGTGCGATGCTGTTTTCTTCGCGTTTAGCAATACTTGCATCAGATTCTTGATACATGGTCTGTGCAATGGGGGCGCTTTGACGTTTTTCAAGCACTGAGAGTATAGTTATCAGCTTTTCATCTACGCCCTGAGCCAGTTTTACTTTTGCGCCAACGTCTACTATTTTACTCGCTTTTGTACGTTGCCCATTATAATGTACTTTGCCGCCTTGCACCATTTCGCGTGCAACTGCACGAGTTTTATAAAATCGCGCAGCCCATAACCATTTATCTAATCGAACTTTTAACCCATCTACAGGGTCTGAGCTGGTATTAGCATTACTTTTTTTACTCATAAGGCATTTCCCCACGTTTTTATAGCTTAAAATTTATCATGAAATCATCGTAGGATGAAGGTATTACAACGGCAGTTTACTTTTTGTACTGTTATGTAAAGTTAATTTAATCTGTTTACAAAGTTTAATATTAGTGTGCTTGTTGAAAGAAAAATGAAAGGGTACTATGGGTACGCGCTAACGCAGTAAATTAAAATAAGAACACTATTTATGGAACAGCAAATCCAACAACTAAAACAATTTTTAACTCGTTTACCGCATGCTAAGTTAAGTGCATTAGTGACACTGTTAGTTGTTGTTTATCTTGCATTTTTATTATCAAAACTTGTTTGGCTTTTGTGGCCAAAACCACCAGTAACTCTACTTACCCCTACTCATTATGCTAACCAATCATCTGGTGCGAGTAACAACTCAGCGCAGCATATTATTGAGCAATTTTTATTTGGTAAAAAAACTGTAACAAACAACAATAATACTGCAAAGCAATCGCAGGTAATAAATAATGCGCCAGAAACGCGCTTAAGTATCAATTTAACCGGTATCGTAGCGGTTAATAACGATGACAAAGCAGGTATCGCAATTATTGAATCACAAGGTAAGCAAGTAAGCTATCTTGTTGATGAAGTAGTATCGGGTACGCGTGCTGAAGTTGCACAAATATTGCCGGATCGTATTATTTTGAGTGTTAATGGACGCTTTGAAACATTAATGCTTGATGGACTCGATTTCAGTAAGAAGGTGTCTATGCCAGTACTCGCTGCGCGTGATGATTCTGAAATGGGTCCGCAAAAATTAGAACCAAGTGATCTACAAATAGATGCCACTGCAGATCCGGACGTTAAAGAAGCAATTATAGAAACACGTGAAGAGTTACTCGAAGAGCCGGGCAAGCTGTTTGACTATATACGTGTTTCACAAGCCATGAATGATGGTGAGCTAATTGGATATCGCTTAAGTCCAGGTAAAGAGCCTGAGCTATTTAAGCAAATGGGTTTAAAAAATAACGATTTAGCCATTTCTATAAATGGCTATCAATTAACAGATTTAAAACAGGCTATGTCAGCTATTAATGAGCTGCGTAATAGTACAGATGCCAATATCACTATAGAACGTGATGGTGAACAAATTGATGTGCAATTTAGTCTGCAATAATTTAGCTTTGGAGTTTTAATACGATGGTTCAGGTGCTACACCTCAAAAAAATTAAAAAAGGGTTAGCTAAGTACGCAGCACTTTTTTTGGCGGCAAGTATTTCTTTGTCTGTTTCTGCTGTTGAATATGCTGCTAACTTTAAAGGAACTGATATCAATGAGTTCATTAACATTGTTGGTAAAAACCTTAATAAAACAGTAATTATTGACCCTAACGTGCGTGGAAAGGTAAATGTTCGCAGTTACGAGTTAATGGACGAAGCACTTTATTATCAGTTCTTCTTAAATGTATTGGAAGTTTATGGCTACTCAGCTGTTGAAATGGACAATGGCATAATTAAGGTAGAAAAAAGTTCAGACGCTAAAAAATCAAATGTGCCACTTATTGACGAAGGTAGTGAAGCTAGCGGCGACATGATGATTACGCGTGTTGTACGTGTTAAAAATGTAAGTGTGCAGGAGCTTGGTCCTCTAGTTCGTCAATTTAGCGATCAAAAAGATGGTGGCCACGTTGCTAACTTTAATGCGGCTAACGTAATGATGCTAACAGGTCATGCTGCATCGGTTAATCGCTTAGTTGAGATTATTCGCTCTGTTGATCAGGCGGGTGACAAGCGTGTAGACATCGTTAAGCTTAAATATGCGACGGCAGATGATGTTGTCTCTGTGGTAGATAATATTTATAAAGACAGCGGTAAAGGCAGTGTACCTGAATTCTTAATTCCAAAAGTTGTGGCTGATGGCCGAACTAATAGCGTTATTGTAAGCGGTGAAGGCCAAGCCCGTACACGTGCTATTGAACTAATTAAGCGCTTAGATGGTGAGTTAGAAAGCCAAGGTAATACTAAGGTGTTTTACCTAAATTATGCTAAAGCTGAAGATTTGGTCAAAGTATTGCAGGGTGTTAGTAAGTCACTTGTTGAAGATGCACAAGGCGGTACTACTAAAACTCGTAGCAGAAGCAATAATGAAAGCAGTATAGAGTCTCACCCAGACTCAAACTCATTAATTATTACCGCACAGCCAGACACAATGCGATCACTTGAATCTGTAATTGAACGCCTTGATATTCGCCGTGCCCAAGTACTAGTTGAAGCCATTATTATTGAAGTAATGGAAGGCGACGGGGTTAACTTAGGCCTGCAGTGGATTTCTGAGCAGGGCGGTATGCTGCAGTTTAACAACGGCACTACGGTTCCCGTGGGCTCGTTAGCTGTTGCTGCAGAGCAAGCACAAGATGTAACCGTTACTAAAAATATAATAGGAACAGAATCTGGTACGGTAACGCCGTATACGGAAACAACAGAAGGTGACTATGGTCCATTAGCCTCCTTACTTAGTGGCATTAATGGTTTAGCGCTGGGCGTTGTTAAAAATGATTGGGGCGCAATTATTCAGGCTGTTGCCACTGATACAAATTCAAATATTTTGGCTACCCCTTCTATTACTACAATGGATAACGAAGAAGCCTCTATTTTAGTCGGTCAAGAAGTACCTATTATTACAGGCTCACAAACAGGCAGTAATAATGCTAACCCATTTCAAACAGTTGAGCGTCAAGAAGTAGGTATTAAGCTGGTAGTTACGCCACAGATTAATGATGGTTCAGCAGTACAGCTTACTATTGAGCAAGAAGTATCGAGCGTAAGTGGTGCAACTGCGGTTGATATTTCAGTAAATAAGCGTTCAATTAAAACAACTGTTATGGCCGATGATGGCGGTATGGTTGTACTTGGCGGTTTAATTGACGAAGACGTACAAGAAAGCGTTTCTAAGGTGCCGTTATTAGGCGATATCCCTATTTTAGGACACCTGTTTAGATCAACAAATACAACGCGCCGTAAGCGTAATCTTATTGTGTTTATTCGCCCAACCATTATTCGTGATGGTGTAAGCATGAATAAGTTAAGCTTTAATAAATATAACTTTATTCGTGGTGAGCAGTTTAAACAAAAAGAAGACGGTATTGAGTTAATGCCAATGACTGATACGCCTATTTTACCTGAGTGGAATGACGAATTAGTACTTCCCCCTACGTATGAAGAGTCTCTGCGTAAACAAAATGCACAAGAGCGTAAAGATGACTAATGCGATTCAAGAGATAAACCAAGATGTGGTTCATCCTAAAACGCATAATCAGGATGAGCTATTAACGAGTGATGTGTTAGTTGAGTTACCAGCAAAGCGTTTGCCGTTTTCCTATGCAAGACGTGCAGGTGTGTTACTTGGCAAAAACAAAGATCACCGCATAGTTTACTACCGTGGTGAGCTAGATGTGGAAGTACTATTAGAAGTACGCCGTATCGCAGGCCATGGTTTTACACTTGAGCAATTGGCTGATGATAAATTTGAGCTATTGCTTGAAGCGTCATACCAACGTGATAGCTCTGAAACACAACAAATGATGGAAGATATTGGCAACGAGGTTGATTTATTCTCACTTGCTGATGAACTTCCGCAAACTGAAGATTTACTGGCTGGTGACGATGATGCGCCAATAATCAAGCTTATTAACGCCATGCTAAGTGAAGCGATTAAAGAAGGGGCTTCTGATATTCATATCGAAACCTTCGAGCAAGAGCTTGTTATTCGCTTTAGGGTCGATGGCGTGCTTAAAGAAGTACTTAAGCCTAATCGTAAACTTGCATCGTTACTTGTGTCTCGTATTAAAGTAATGGCTAAGCTTGATATAGCCGAAAAACGCATTCCACAAGATGGCCGTATTAGCTTACGTATTGCCGGGCGTGCAGTTGATGTGCGTGTGTCTACAATGCCATCGAGCTTTGGTGAGCGTGTAGTACTGCGTTTACTTGATAAAAACAACGCGCGTTTAAACCTTGAAGATTTAGGTATGACCGCAGATAACCGTGCATTGTTTTCAGATTTAATTAGTAAACCCCACGGCATTATTTTAGTAACAGGGCCAACGGGCTCTGGTAAAAGTACCACTCTATACGCTGGTATGAGCCAAATTAACTCACGCGATCGCAATATTCTTACCGTTGAAGATCCGATAGAGTACGAAATTCCAGGCATTGGGCAAACACAAGTTAATGCAAAAGTTGATATGACATTTGCACGTGGTTTACGTGCAATATTACGCCAAGATCCTGATGTAGTAATGGTGGGTGAAATACGCGACCTTGAAACTGCGCAAATTGGTGTTCAAGCGTCACTTACCGGCCACCTTGTTATGTCTACTCTGCATACTAATACCGCATCGGGTGCAATTACACGTATGGAAGATATGGGTGTTGAACCATTCTTACTTTCATCGTCGTTACTCGGTGTGTTGTCGCAACGGCTAGTACGTACATTGTGTAATACCTGCAAAGAAGGTCACACGGCTGATGAGCATGAATGCCAGCTGTTAGGGGTTCCTTTTGAAAGCCAACCGACAATTTATCGAGCAGTAGGGTGTGAAGAGTGTAACTTTAATGGCTATCGTGGTCGTACGGGTATTCACGAGTTACTTGTAGTTGATGAAACAATACGCGAAATGATTCACAACGGTAAAGGCGAGCAAAGCGTAGAGAAATACATTCGTAAGCGCAGCCCAAGTATTCGCCAAGATGGTTGTAGCCGTGTACTTGTAGGTAAAACAACACTTGAAGAAGTATTGCGTGTTACCCGTGAGGAAGGTTAACTATGGCGGCGTTTGAATACCGTGCCTTAGATGGCCGAGGTAAAGAAAAAAAAGGCATTTTAGAAGCTGATACAGCTAAACAAATTCGCCAAACTTTACGTGATCAAAAACTTACGCCGCTTGAAGTTGTCCCTGCGGCGCAAAGTGATAAACAAGTCAAAGGCGAAAAAGCCCCTTTACTCGGTGGCTTTTTTAAGCCTACAATTTCAACCTCAGACTTAGCATTAATTACAAGGCAATTAGCAACACTTATTCAATCGGCACTTCCTGTTGAAGGCGCTGTTATGGCGGTTGCTGAGCAATGCGAAAAGCCGCGTTTAAAGCGGATGCTTATGTCGGTACGCTCAAAAGTAGTCGAAGGTTACACCCTTGCCGATGGTCTTAGTGAGTTTCCTCATGTTTTTGACGACTTATATCGTGCAATGGTAGCCGCAGGCGAAAAGTCGGGTCACCTTGACCAAGTACTTAATCGTTTAGCCGACTATACCGAGCAGCGCCAACATATGCGTAGCCAAATAACTCAGGCTATGGTTTACCCCATTATATTAGTGGTATTTGCAATTGGTATTGTGTCGGTATTACTGGGCACCGTAGTACCAAAAATATTAAAAACGTTTGAAAAAACGAAACAAGTACTTCCTTGGACAACCGAATGGGTTATGGCAGGCAGCCATTTTGTGCAAAATTATTGGTTTATTAGTTTAATAGCGATTACAGCTATAGCCATTGGTATTAAGCATGCACTTAAGCAGCCTAAAATACGTTTTTGGTGGGATGACCGAGTGCTACATATGCCAGGTATAGGTAAAGTGGCTCGTGGTATTAACACCGCACGTTTTGCGCGTACTTTAAGTATTTTATCGTCAAGCTCGGTACCATTGCTCGAGGGGATGCGTATCTCGGGCGGTGTATTAATTAACGAAAAAATTAAAAAAGCGGTTGCAGATGCATCCGATAGAGTGAGTGAGGGTGCAAGCTTAAGAGCTGCACTTCAGCAAACTAAGTTGTTTCCACCAATGATGCTGCATATGATAGCAAGTGGTGAAAAATCAGGTGAACTAGAGCAAATGTTAGAGCGTGCTGCAAATAACCAAGATCGCGAATTTGAGAGCATGGTTAATGTATCGCTTAAACTACTAGAGCCTGCGATGATCGCCTCAATGGCGGTTATTGTATTATTTATAGTAATGGCAATATTGCAGCCAATAATGGCGATGAATAAAGCTGTTGGACTTTAAGTTAGAATAAACTTTTAAATATATTAATGGTTTTACCTAAACCATTTTTACTTAATGTTTTTAGAATAATGAGGTAATTACGTGAATAAACAATCAGGTTTTTCTTTACTAGAAGTGATGGTGGTACTGGTTATCATCGGAATGATTATGTCAATTGTTGCACCTAACATTATGGGTCAGCAAGAAGAGGCTGCTATCGATAAAGCGCATCTAGATATTCAACAATTAGAAGATGCAATGAGCTTATACAAGCTTAAAAATAAGAGCTACCCAAGCACAGAGCAAGGTCTTGAAGCGCTAGTTACTCAAACAAGCATTGAACCGGTTCCAAAACGTTTCCCTGACGGTGGTTTTATTAATGAATTACCAGAAGATCCATGGGGTAATCTATATCAGCTAATTAGCCCAGGTGAAATTGGCAAGTTTGATATTTTTTCTATGGGCCCAGATGGTGAAGTAGGTACTGATGACGATATCGGTAACTGGGACGAAGAAAAACAATAATGTTTAAGTACACTGCTTTGTATGAACATGTTAATGCTAGAGGCTTGCTATGAAAGCAAGCCTTAAGCAGCGCCATGCAAAAAGCAGAGGCTTTAGTTTAATAGAAATTTTAGTGGTATTAGTGATCATCGCTTTTGCTACAAAAATGGTGGTATATAGCTTAGAAGGCGGTGCTGAGGAAGAGTTAGATACTCAAGCATTAAGGCTGCATACCACCATTAACATGGCATCGGAATTTGCCATTTTAAACCAAGTTGAATTGGGCTTATTAGTAGAAGAAAATACGTTAGAGTATTTAGTTTTCGATGGTGAAAAGTGGATTACCTTTGACCGTGAAGACCTTTTTAAACCAATAGAGTTAGATGAAAGATTAAAGCTCACTCTTAACTTAGAAGATTTAGCGTGGGCGCAAGATAACCTCTTAGAGCAATCTAACTGGCGCGAACTTATGAGTGGCGGCGATGAAGACAGCTTACTTGAGCTTAAAAAGTTGAAAATCCCACAAGTACTTATTTTGTCATCAGGTGAGGTAAGCGCGTTTCAACTTATATTAGAGTTAAAAGAGCAAAGCGAGCCTGTGTATTACATTGAAGGTGAATTTGCTGCACCAGTAAACTTTCGCCGAGAGCCAGAATAATGAAGCGCACTAAAGGGTTTACCTTATTAGAGGTATTAGTGGCATTAAGTATTTGTGCCATGGCGGGTATAGCTGCAATGCAAGCAACAAGCGAGCACATACACCACTTAACGACTATTGAAGAGCAAACCTATGCATCTTGGGTCGCCGAAAACGTTATTATTGAACAGCGTACTAAAGGCGAACAATGGCAAGGCAAAAATAACCTTAAAGGCAGCGAAGTAATGGGCGGTGTTGAATGGTTTTGGCAGCAAGAAGTAACAGCCACTGCTGACAAAAGCTTTGTTAAGTTAACCATAAATGTTTTTACGGATGAAAAATATGAGCATTCGGCATATGAGTTATCAACGTATCTAAATAAAGGCAAAAAGTAAGTGAAGCAGCGCGGGTTTACATTACTTGAAGTTATGGTAGCACTGGGTATTTTAGCTTTTGTTATTATTGCTACTCATCAAATATTAGAGACGACAACAAGAGCAAAAGATGCCTCCGATGAAAAAATTGCTGAGTTAAATGGGTTGCAAACAACATTTAGGTTAATGGATCAAGATTTTAGCCAAATGACTAAACGTGCAGTACGAAACGAATCTGGTGATGTTCAAGAACAATATTTACTTGCTGGTCGTTACGTTTTAGAAAGCCAATACGATGGTATTGCGTTTGTACGAGATGGCTGGATAAATCCAATTAATTTATTGCCACGTTCAGAACTACAAGCCGTTGGTTATAGAGTGATAGACGATAACCTTGAGCGTGTTTATCGGGTTTATGTTGATCAGCTTGATAATATGGAACCGCGAGTTCAACGTATACTAGAAAATGTTGAAGAGCTTAAGTTTGAGTTTTTAGATGATAAAAACGAATGGCAAGAACAGTGGGAAATTAAAGCTCTCCCTAAAGCGGTTGCTGTTACTTTGCAACAAATAGAAGCAGAGCCAATTCGTCGTGTATTTTTAGTTCCTGGGCAAGGCAAAGTTGTTGCTACACAAAGTACGGATGTGAATAATGGTTAAGCAGCAATCATCGCGCGGCGCAGCACTTGTTATTGTTTTGTTTATTGTGGCATTAGCGGCTATTTTAGCAGTAGAAATGAGTGCTAATTTAATGGTTCAAGTGCAAAAAAGCACTAATTTGCAAGGTCATCAGCAAGCTAAATGGTACGCCTACGGTGCAGAAGAGCTTGCTATTAAAGGGCTAATACAAAGTAAAAAAGATGATGCTGATAAAACAACACTTGATCAAGTTTGGGCAACTCAAGGTGATGCTTCATACCCTGTTGATAACGGCACGTTAAGTGGCAAAATTACTGATTTACAAGCATGTTTAAATTTAAATGCTTTAGCCATAGCGCCAGAAGAAAATAGCGCAAGTAAAACAAACCCTGCACATAAAGCACTATTTGCATTACTTGAAAACATTGAAGATTTACCTGCTGATGAATCAGAAGAGACAATGGCAGATAGCGTATTTGATTGGCTTGACGAGGACAGTATTACATATCGCTCAGGCGCAGAAGAAGACGAGTATTTATCACGAGATTTTCCGTATATGACAGCCAATAGTTTATTTGCATCAACATCGGAATTACGCTTGGTTAAGGGCTTTAACCCATTAGTGATGGAAAAAGTACTGCCATATGTATGTGTAATACCAGGCAGTACGCTTTTATCTATTAACGTAAATACATTAATCCCAGAGCAAGCACTCATACTCAGTGCCTTAATAGAAAGCTTAAGCTTATCTGGCGCAGAAGCGGTGTTAGGCGCAAGACCGCAAACTGGCTTTGACACCATCGATGAATTTTTTGAACAGGTGAAGCAGCAAGGCGGTACTAATACTGACTCAATAAAAAGTCTATTTAGTATTAAAAGCGAATATTTTAAATTACAAACGCAGGCAAACTTTGTCGACCTGCGTTTTTCGATGACCACATTACTGCACGCTAAAGACGGTGACGTAACGATACTGGCGCGAAAATTTGGAGGCGTACAGTGACAGAAATACTGTTGATCCGCACGGGTCAAACCGAACAAGAATTGCTTAATTGGTTAATTTACTCACCACAAGAACAAGAAATAATAGCCAGTGGCGAGTTACCAAATGCAGAGCATTTAAGTGAGCTAAGCGAAAAAGCACTTACCCGAGAAGTGGTCGTGTTGTTACCCAGTGATCAAGTGCAATTAAAAACGGTCGCTTTGCCAACAAAATGGAATCGCAAGCTTGAGCAAGCATTGCCATACATGCTTGAAGAAGACATAGCATGTGACGTAGATGAACTGTTTATAGCAGTAGCGCAGCCGACAATGCTTGGTGAGCAACATGCAATTCGTGTAGCAATGACAGACCGTGAATGGTTTGAACAATGGCTCGCATTATTTGTAGAGCATAATCTATCAGTATACAGAATATTACCCGATGCTTTGTTGTTACCGCTTGCAGATGATGGCGCAGTTACCGCTATCGAGCTCAATAACCAATGGTTATTTAAGCAGGGGCAATGGCATATAGGTGCGGTTGAATCTAGTTGGTTAAATGGCTACTTAACAGCCATGGGTAATCCTGATATTAAGCATTTTAGCCCAGCTAGTCAGTTTCCAGAAAGCGTTAACTTACAAGCGCAAACGAGTGAGTACGACTTACCTCTAGCATTATTTGCAAAGCAGTTAGATAGCGTTAACTTTAACTTACGCCAAGGTATGTATCAGCTTAAAAAACAAAGCGCTTTATGGTGGGGTTACTGGAAAGGCGCCGCAATTATAGCAAGTGTTGCATTGGTTTCTACTATTACAATAAAAGCTATTGAGTTACACCAACTTAATACACAAGTAGAAGTAGCTAAAGATCAAGTAGTCGACAGATACCAAAAAGCATTCCCAGGAACTAAAGTTCGCCCCAATCTAATTAAAAGCCAAATTAAAGGCGCGTTAGATAAAGTGCAAGGCTCAAGTGAGTCGGGCTTTTTAGACTTAACGACTAATTTGGTTGATGTATTTTCGCAAGTCAGCGAATTTACACCTGAAACACTTCGTTATGACAAACGTCGCAATGAGCTGCGCATTCGTGCACGTGCTAAAGACTTCCAAACCTTTGGTAAAGTAAAAATCATACTTGAAAAACAAGGTTTAACTGTTGAGCAAGGGTCTTTAAATAACGACGGTGATTATGTCGTTGGTGAAATTAAACTGCGAGGTGCAGTATGAAAAAGCAGTTAATGCAACAATGGCGCTCGCTTAAAGAGCAAGAACAACAATTGGTAATGGTCGCTGGTGGCGTGTTTATTATTTTTGTTTTAGTAATGGGAATATTTCGACCATTAAATAATGCGATAGAAAAGGCACAGCAATCTCAAATTAAACAACAAGAGCTATTAGCTTGGGTTGATGAAAGCATTGTTAAGCTAAAGGCTGCGGGTAACACCAGTGTTGCTAGCAATGCAAACTTAAGCCAAATTGTTAATTCTACACGTGGGCGCCATCAAATAAGTATTAGTAAAATGCAGCCAAGTAGTGATTCGCTACGTTTGACGCTCGACTCTGTAGAATTTAATCAGTTAATAGAGTGGTTAGATGAGCTAGTGAATCAACACGGCTTAAAAATTGAAAACTTAGATTTGAGCCGCGATGATAAATCAGGCTATGTGCGTGTAAGCCGTTTAGTATTAGAGAATTAATTAATGAAAAAAATAATAACGTTATCGGCTGTCTTTTTAATTAGTTTTATTGTGTTTTGTATTATTAAATTACCAGCACATATTGCACTAGATATAGCAAAACCGTACTTTCCAAAGCAATTAGAAGTAGGGCAAACTGTAGGCACTGTTTGGCAAGGTCAAATGATGCAAGTTCGTTTTGATGGTGAACAGTTAAATAATGTTCGCTGGGACATTGCTGGCTGGAAGTTATTTACAGGCAAGCTAAATGCGAATGTGAAGTTTGGTAATGCACGAGAGCGTAGTGATATCTCGGGTTATGCTGATGTAAGTTATGGGCTTTTTAATCAAGAAGTTAAAGTGACTGACGGCCTAGTGCGCTCAACAGTAGAGCGTGCAATGCAGCGCGTGCAGCTTCCCCTACCTGTAACCGCTAAAGGGCGTGTAATTTTAGAACTTGATGAATACAGCTCAGGTGCACCTTATTGTGATTCACTAAAAGGTGAAATAGCGAGCCCTAATATTGACGTGCAAGGCTTAAATGGGTGGTTTAATATTGGCCCTCTGGCTGGTAAGTTAAGCTGTAAGTCGGGCGATATTGCTATATTAATTGACCCAGATAATACGCTTGGCCTTGTGGCAGATGCTACACTTAAAGCTAATTTCGACTTTAGTGTGGCAGGTTATGTAAAACCAGATGCTAGCTTACCTAAAGATGTACATGATGCGGTTAAATTTTTAGGCCGACCAGATAGCCAAGGTCGTTACCCGCTCAACTTTTAATGTTTGAATATAAAGAGTTTTAATGCAAATACCCCAATTTACTGAGCTGCACGCAAAGCAGCTCAGCACATTTTTAAATACCCAATCTCAAGCAATGACCCTTCAACAAAGCCAAGGCTATTTATTTGGCGTTATTTGCTCGCCCAATCCATTAGATGTGCATGAGTGGCTTGAGCAGATATTACCAAATACAGCTAATGATTTAGATGAAGAAGTACTTTTCTTGTTTATGGCGCTATACCATAAAATTAGTGAGCAAGTATTTGAAACAGGATACAAACTACCCGTTGAGTTTACTATTGAGTTTTGTAAACCATGGAGCGAAGGCTTTTTAGTGGCTACTAAAGCATATGCAGAGCCACTTTTAAATGCACCTGAGTTAGATGCTGAATTTAAAGAAGCATTAGAGAGTGCATTAAGTACACTGAGCTTTTTTGCTCTTGATCAGCAAGCAATTACTCAGATTGCTCAGCAAAATAGTATGACTAAAGAAGCCTTATGCCAGTATCAATATGAATCAATGGGTGACTTTGCACTAGGCTTTGCGGAGCTCATAGAAGTTGTTGCCATTAACAGTGGTTTAATAACTGATGACAGCTGGGACGAATAGTTTTAGCTTAAGCGCTTAGGTAATCTAAGCGCTTAGTTCTAATACAATATCAGTACAGCCTTGCTTACACTTTACCATACCTTTACCAGGCTCGCAGGTGGCTAAATCAAGTGTTAAAACTCCATTACATTTCTCACACTTTAACGTTTTGCCTTGTGCTAATTGTTTAAGCATGTTGCGCTGTTTATGAAATGAGTCGCTTGCTTTTTTATTTAATCCTGAAAAATCCACTACTTTGCTCGCTTTTGCTCTAATGCTTCAGTCACTATTTTACATACTGTATTTAAACGATCGCCATAAAAATAAAGGTTTAAGTCACGTTCACGACAATAGCGTAGGTGAAATAACTGAACAGAGTCATCTGTTGTAAACGTTTTTTCTACGTACTCCCCCTCAGATTCAGACAATTTAAGTTGACTGCTGATCCTATTTTTAGCCATATTTGCAGCAGGGCTTCTGTTAACCTTACTTGCATCACTTAAAAAACCAATGCCTTCACCTAATAACCTTTCGCGAGGTTCTTTTATAAGCGGATGATCGATTGTAAAAAAGGCAAGGATCACAACTACCAAAATAATAAATTTTTTCATGGATACGTAAACCTTGATCTAAGTAGGGTTGAATTACCATGCAGTGTAATAAACTGCATTTTAAAAGCAAGTAACTGGGATGAATAAATTATTAGCGATCTATGCCAGTAATTTTAACCAACATTGTTATAATGGTTAACAGCAGTCAGATATTTCTGAAATATCTGAAAGTATTCGAGAAGGCAATTTATTAAAGTAAATCTGCCTAGCAAGTAACTTGCTAGCTTTAAGTATAGAGTACTTGAGTATTGCTGGATTTTTATTTCCAAGCGGCGTTGAGGAACTTCGATGGACAAACAAATTAAAGTAAAGAATATCCCTGTAGAGGTGAAAATCCAAAAACCGGATTTAAGCCGTCAAGATGATAGGTTCAATCCCCGAAATCGTATTTATGTGCGTGCCGTAAAAGGCCTACATCAATTACTTAGGCAGCGCATTGGCTTTTTAGGCCTACTTGCGTTTATGTTACTTCCTTGGATTAATTTTAACGGCCAGCAAGCAGTGCTGTTTGATCTAATTGGTCAAAAATACAATATTTTTGGTTTAACGCTATGGCCTCAAGATTTTACCATATTAGCGTTTATTTTTATGCTGGCAGCATTTGCGCTGTTTTTAGTGACCACCTTCTATGGACGGGTGTGGTGTGGCTACACATGTCCGCAAACTGTTTGGACCTTTATTTTTATTTGGTTTGAAGAAAAGCTTGAGGGCACGGCTAATCAGCGTAAAAAACTCGATCAAAGACCCATGAATTTTGATAAGTTTTGGCGTAAAACGGCAAAGCATACTAGTTGGGTATTGTTTTCGTTATATACCGCTATTTCTTTTGTGGGTTACTTTACGCCAATCAGAGAGTTACTTCCTGATTTTGTAACGTTTAACGTGGGTGGTTATGCACTAGTCAGTATTATTTTCTTTGCTGCGTGTACCTATGGTAATGCCGGTTGGATGCGAGAAATTATGTGTTTACACATTTGCCCTTACTCACGTTTTCAATCAGCTATGTTTGATAAAGATACATACACTGTAACGTACGACGAAAGCCGTGGTGAAAGCCGTGGTCCTCGTTCACGTAAAGTAGATCATGAAGATTTAGAGCTAGGCGACTGTATCGACTGCAACCTGTGTGTTCAAGTGTGCCCAACAGGTATTGATATTAGAAATGGGCTGCAAGCTGAGTGTATTAACTGTGGTGCATGTATTGATGCGTGTGATGGCGTAATGGATAAAATGGAATACCCGCGTGGACTTATTTCATATACGACAGAGCGAAACCTCGAAACCCCAGAAAATAAAACGAATCCACTACGAGCTAAAATCATTGGTTACACGGTCATACTTGTTGTGCTTACGGGAGCACTTGTAGCTAATATAGCGCTGCGTAAAACAATGGACTTTGATATCATTCGTGATCGAAACCAATTATATCGTGTCGATTTTGATGGTTTAGTAGAGAACACCTATACATTAAAGGTAATTAATAAAGCGCAGTACGAGCAAACCTTTAATATTAAAGTACAAGGGTTAGATAACTTTAAGTATATTGGTAAGCAGTCATTTACTGTGCAGGCAGGGCAATCTCATAATGTGCCATTGTCGCTTGTAATGGACCCTTATGATTTAAAAGCGCCAATGACAGAGTTTAATTTTGTGCTTTCACCGGTAGATGAGCCGGATGAAACAATATCGCAGTCGAGTAACTTTTTTAAAGCGCGATAATCACAACCTACCTTAAATAGGTAAGTTGATATAGCAATTAACAAAAGCGGGTATATAACCCGCTTTTTATTTTATATAAGAAGAGTATGAGTAAATTTAGTTTTATTGACTTAACACCTGACCTAATACTCGATGCAATAGAAAGCGTAGGTGTGTACGCTGAATCTGGTTTGTTGGCACTCAATAGCTATGAAAACAGAGTGTACCAATTTAAAGCCGATGATGGCCTGCGTTACGTAGTGAAGTTTTATCGCCCAGAGCGCTGGAGTAAAGAGCAAATTCAAGAAGAGCATGATTTTGCATTTGAACTGGCAGAAGCGGAAGTGCCTGTTGTTGCCCCTATTTTATATAATGGGCAAAGCTTGTTTGAACACGAAGGTTATTTGTTTGTGTTGTTTCCAAGTGTCGGCGGGCGTTTATTTGAGGTTGATAACTTAGACCAGCTTGATGTAATGGGGCGTTTAATTGGCCGTATGCACCAAGTAGCTAAAACAAAGCCTTTTACTTATAGGCCAACAGTTACTTGCGAGGAGTATTTACATACAGCCAAAGTTCATCTTCAAAAAAGTAACTTAGTGCCTATGGGAATAAATACTGCCTTTTATACTATTTTAGATTTAGTGATAGAGCAGGCGCAAAAACAGTATAAAGATGTGCAAAGTATTCGCTTACATGGTGACTGCCACGTTGGTAATATTTTGTGGGCAGGTGATGCGCTAATGTTTGTTGATTTAGATGACAGCCGCCAAGGTCCTGCAATCCAAGATTTATGGATGATGCTCAGTGGCGATAGAGCGACGCAACTGTTACAGTTAGACACCCTTGTGAGTGCGTATGAAGAGTTTTGTGATTTTGATCACTCTCAACTCAAATTAATTGAACCGCTGCGAGCGATGCGTATTATCCATTATATGGGATGGGTAGCTAAACGATGGAGCGATCCTGCCTTTGTGCGGAACTTTACATGGTTTGCTGATGACAAATACTGGGAGCAACAAATTTTAGCACTGAAGGAGCAACTTGCAGCACTGCAAGAAGCACCGTTAAAGTTATTGCCGTAATATTTTATTTAAAGACAAGTACAACGAGATACAAATGCTTAAAAAATTAAAACTGAGTTTATTACTTTTATGTTTACCATTTGCAGCACTTGCTGCACAGTTTGAAGTTGATAATCAATACACTGTTATTGATGTAGACAAAAGTACATCACCACAAGTAACCGAGTTTTTCTCATTTTACTGTCCACATTGCTTTAAGTTTGAACCAGTAGCAAAAGCAATTGAACAAGGCTTGCCAGAAGGCGCGGAGTTTATTAAAAACCACGTGAACTTTTTAGGTGGCGTGTCGCCACAAGCACAAAGTAATTTAAGCTTTGCCTACTTAATTGCTAAGCAGCATGGTCAGGCGCAGAGTATTAGCGATCAAATTTTTAAAAGTATTCATGTTCAGCGTGCTCCTTTAACTGAAATGAAAGACGTTAAAAAATTACTTGAAGTAAACGGTATTGATAGCGCAACGTTTGATCAAGAAATTGCAAGCATGCCAGTTATTTCGGCTGAGCAAGCAATGCAAAACAAACAAAATAAATATTCAAAATTAGGCGCACTTACAGGTGTACCTACTTTTATTGTTAACGATAAATATAAAATAAACCTCAACACCATCAAAAATCAAAAAGAACTTGATGAGTTAGTAGCGTTTTTATTAGCACTATAAATTTCGGAGCATAATAATGATTAAATTAGTTAAAGCAGGTTTGCTTGCAGTACTACTTCCTATGGCGGCAACAAGCTTTGCAGCAACGTATGAAGAAGGCGTGCATTACGACGTTGTTTCTGAGCGCGCAACAAAAAAGCCAGAAATTAAAGAGTTTTTCTCATTTTACTGCCCTGCATGTAATAACATGGAAGCACTAATTGGTGAGTTTAAGCCTAAGCTTGATAAAAACGTTAAATTTAAAAAGAGCCATGTTGATTTTGTAGGTGTACGCGACCCAGAAAACCAACAGATGATGAGCCAAGCACTCGCTACTGCAGAAGTGCTTCCGCAAAAAGATAAAATTGTCTCTGCAATCTTTAATCATATTCATACAAAGCGCGCTAGTTTTAATGAGCTTGCAGATGTAAAAGATATATTTGTAGCGCAGGGCGTTGATGGCGATAAGTTTGATAAGCTGTTTAAAAGCTTCTCGGTACGTACGCTGAGCTCTAAAATGAAACGCGATCAAGACTACTTTAAAGAAAAAGGCGCACTACGTGGCGTACCTACATTTATTGTAAATGGTAAGTATAAATTAAACCTAGGTCGTGAGTCGGGTATTACTGAACCAGAAGATATTAGCAAACTGATTAATTACTTAGCTAACAAGTAAGTTTAGCTAAAACTAAAAAAGCTCCTACAAGGAGCTTTTTTTATGGGTAACGTTTACTGAGCGTATTTATTTGCGCTGCAAGAAAACACCCGACTCAATGTGATGTGTATATGGGAACTGATCAAATATAGCAAAGCGCTTAACGTTGTGCGTACGTGTTAGGTGATCAAGGTCACGCTCAAGGGTTTCAGGATTACACGATATATAAATTATGCTTTCGTAGTTAGCTACTAAGTTACACGTTAATTCATCCATGCCCGCGCGCGGTGGATCAACTAATATGGTTTGGCAGTCATAGCTTTTAAGGTCAATACCGTCTAAACGAGAGAAAGTACGCTCGCCATTCATTGCTTGAGTAAACTCTTCACTAGACATACGAATAATATCTAAGTTCTCTACGTTATTTTTAGCAATATTGTATTGAGCAGAATGAACAGATGATTTTGATATTTCTGTTGCTAATACTTTATTAAAACAGCCCGCTAACGCAATTGAAAAGTTACCGTTACCGCAATACAGTTCTAATAAATCATTTTTAAGTGGTTTACATAAATCTTGCGCCCACTCCAGCATATTAATATTTACTTTTGCATTAGGCTGAGTAAAGCTATTTTCTACTTGTTGATAAATAAGCTCTTGACCATTAACTGTTAAACGCTCAGTTACAAAGTCATCACCCAGCACTTCTTTTTGTTTGCGAGCACGGCCGATAAAGTCAATTTTGTATTTACTGCTTAGTTTTTCTTTAAGCGCTTTAATTTCACTTAACCATTCATCATCAAGTGGTTTGTGATAAAGCAAGCTTACTAAAATTTCACCACTTAGAGTGGATAGGTAATCGATTTGAAATAACTTACGACGTAATATTTCACAAGGCTTAAGATGCTCAATCATCACCTGCATTATTTCACCAACTAGAGGCGCTGCTGGATCAAATGTATCAACACGGATTTTTTCTTTTGTTTGTTGATCAAACATAATGTGAAACAGATCGTCACCGTCGTGCCATACTCTAAATTCAGCACGTTGGCGGTAGTTAGTTGGCTCTGAGCTAAATACTTCTAGTTGCTCCACACCAAAACGTTGGAACTGTGCACTAATACGCTGCTCTTTTTCACTTAACTGCGTTTGGTACTGTGTGGTATCTATTTTAATAACTGCCATTAACGCTACTACCTTATCTAAGATCTGTTTATCGGCGCTATTGTAGGGAGCGCTGCGTATTTGTCTAGTTTTGGCTAGCATTTATGCTGTTTTATTGAACATTGTACTTTAGTTTTTGTTGTTATAGCCGATAATAAACTACGCACGCTTAGGAGACGAATCATGAAAATAGGTAATTATGGCTTTACGCCAAACAACAACATCAATAAATTCAATAATAAAGCTGATATACAGCAACCTACAATTACGTCTCCTCAAGATAGCTATCAACAACGAGGCCGAGAGTTGGCCGCAAAGGTGCTTGGCGATAAAATGGCTGAGCAGCTTGGATTGCCTATCGCAGAAAAAAAAGCAGATAAACCACTATTTGATTTTGATGAAATAGTAAAAAACGTACTCGATTTTGTAAGTAGTGCTGTTAATAAAGCAAAAGCTAATGGCGCTGATGACGAAAAGCTCAAAGATATGTTAGGCGACGCGCGCAAAGGAGTCCAAATAGGGATTGACGACGCTGTTGATGAACTCAAAGGTACAGGTGTATTTAATGATGACATGGAAGAGGGGATTAATAAGTCCAAAGAGGGAATTTACAATGGGCTCGATAAGTTTGAAGAGTCGTTATTTAACCCACAACCTGCCAGCGTAAATATAAGCCAGGCTCAATATGTCAGTATGACGAGTAATGCAGAGTATAAATTTACCACCGCAGAGGGTGACGAGGTAAGTATTAGCTTTGCAGATGCATTTGAATCTCAGTCGGCAAGTGGCTATCAGCAAAACAGTAATAGCGAGTCGTTTGCAAGCTCATCATCGCAATCTCGACAGGTATCATTTTCGATGTCGGTTAATGGTGACTTAAATGAGCAAGAGCAAGAAGCTATTAATGCAATGATGGAAGACTTACAAGATTTAAGTAAAACCTTTTTTGGTGGTGATTTAGATGAAGCATTTGAACAAGCGCAAGAGCTGAGTTTAGACAGCGATCAGCTGGTGGCTTTTTCTATGGATTTACGCCAAACAAAAACAATAGCAACAGTTAAAAGCTATGAAGAATATAGACCAGCACCAGAAAAACGAGTAGCGGAAGGTTTAGCTCCTTTTAATGATGACCTTAAAAATGCTTTTGAAAAAGCGGGTGAGCTTGGATTACAAAATCAGCTAGCTGGCATTCTCCAATGGTTAAATCAAGATCAGGAGCAAATAGATAAGTTAGTGGATTACACAAAGTCTATGTTCGAAAATCTTAATCAGTTAAATTCGGCAGCCGACGAGCTTGCTGATTTAGAAACCACGCAAAGTTAAACTACTTTCTTTTATAAATACCTCATGGCAAACTGCCGTTCTTAAAGTAAAGTGGGAACGGTAGTTTGTCAGCGCATATAATGGTCTTTGATTCAGGTATTGGTGGAACTACTGTACTTGAGCATATAAAGCAAAGTATCCCCAATGCTCAGTACAGTTATTTTATGGATAATGCATTACTACCTTATGGTGCTCAATCCCAAAAAACAATCATTAACCGATTATGCTCACTTATTCATTTCATCAAAGCTAATACGCTTAACGTTGATTTAATTGTAATAGCGTGTAATACCGCTTCTACATCTGCACTTAGCGCTGTTCGCCAAATGACAGATATTCCTATAGTAGGTGTTGTGCCAGCAATAAAGCCTGCGGCAGAGTTAACACGTTCAAATCATATTGGCTTATTAGCCACACCGGCAACGGTCGCCAGTTCATACACTAAAACATTAATTACTGAGCATGCACGTAATGTAACCGTTAATCTATATAGCAGTGTGGAGTTAGTAACTTTAGCTGAGCAATACTTTTTTACAGAGTCTTTGGATACAAACAAGTTGCATCAAGTGCTTGATGACCTACATATAGATAAAACTATAGATGTACTTGTATTAGGATGTACGCACTTTCCAATATTAGCAGAGCCTATTAGTCAATATTTTGAAGGGAATGTAAAATTACTTGATTCAGGTGTAGCGATAGCAAACAGAGTCAACTACCTACTTAACCAACTTAACTTCTGTGTGAATAAACTAACAGACATAAAAAAGCCGCTGCAATATTATGCAACGGCTGATGTGTTTAGCAATAAGCTAGCGGTAAAGCTAGTTACACTGACTGATCCGTCTCAGTACGTAGAGCATTAGAATCATCTTCTTGTTTTTGTTTTGCTTCACGTACCTTTAAAGTACGTTGTTGGAACTCGCTATCGTTCAAGTTAGCAATTGCATTGTCTGCATCAGCTTGCGCCATTTCAACAAAACCAAAGCCACGACGCTTGCCAGTATTCTTATCCTTTAATAAACGGACATTGAATACTTTGCCTTGTTCTTCAAATAATGCACGAACCACACCTTCGTTTGCACGATAAGGAAGGTTACCAACATAAAGCGTTTTTGTTTTAACTTCAGCTTCTTCAGTCACATCAGATGACATTGCAGCAATAGCAATCGCACCTATTAATAAACCAGCACCAAATAGTAATGCAGGGTTTAAAGCTAAGCCGCCTAAAGCAAACTCAACAACAACAAAACCAACTACAGCAAGAATAACAGAGAAGATAAAAGATTTTTGATCGGGTAATTTCATTTTAGATCTACCAATAAACAGGAAATAAACATTAATTTAACATTGTGAACTTGCTATCTTAACGTCTAAATCAAACATAGCAATGATATTTGTATTAAATAATAAATAAGAGCACAAAAAAGCATCATCTTAGGAAGGTTTTCATATGGTTTTACATGGTTTTGTTCTATTTTTGTTCGAACAGTAAAAAGATCTAAAAAAAGGGTTGATCTGTTTTCGGATCTCCCTATAATGCGACCCCAC
>NZ_WTKW01000169.1:0-8998 GCF_011378745.1 Pseudoalteromonas sp. Z1A6 | reverse complement strand
TTTTTAATAACTATACTTGGCGATAATCTTTAAAAAAGCGCTTCATTTTTAACATCGCATCCGATAAATCATCTTTGCTTGGTAAAAAGACCAACCTAAAATGATCAGGATCTGGCCAATTAAACGCCCTGCCATGCACAAGTAATATTTTTTCGGCTTTTAGCAAATCGTACATCATCTTTTCATCATCTTTGACGTTAAAAAGTGCTGTATCTACTTTGGCAAACGCATAGAGTGCGCCTTTAGGTTTTTTACAACTAATGCCTTCAATATCATTTAATCCACGCCATGCAATATCACGCTGCTCATATAAGCGCCCACCCGGGTTTATTAGACTATCAATTGATTGCACGCCGCCAAGTGCTTGTTGAATCGCATACTGCGCAGGTACATTGGCGCACAAACGCATAGATGAAAGTATTTCTAGGCCTTTGCGTAAATCATCCATTACCGAGGTACGACCGCTTAGAACCATCCACCCCATTCTCAGCCCCGCTGCACGGTATGTTTTTGCTAAACCATTAAAAGTAATAATAGGCACATCGTCGCAAAGTGAGCCGATTGAAGTATGCGTTATACCATCGTATAAAATCTTTTCGTAAATCTCATCGCTCAATAACAGCAGTTTATGTTCACGCGCTATATCAATTAATTGCATTAACAAATCATCACTGTAAACCGCACCAGTAGGATTATTAGGATTAATTAATACCAGAGCTTTAGTTTTAGACGTGATTTTACTTTTTATATCTGCAATGTCCGGAAACCAATCTTGCTCTTCATCACATAAATAATGCACGGGATTACCACCCGATAACGTGACCGAAGCAGTCCAAAGTGGATAATCTGGAGCAGGAATAAGCACTTCGTCGCCATTATTTAATAGCGCTTGGGTGATCATCTGAATAAGTTCGCTTACGCCATTACCAATATAAATGTTATCTACATCTAAATTATGTAATCCACGTTGTTGATAGTGTTGATAAATAGCCACGCGGGCAGAATAGAGGCCTTTAGAGTCACAGTAACCTTGGGCTGAATATAAGTTGCGGATAATATCTCGGTGCATATCTTCTGGCATATCAAAACCAAAAGCAGCCGGATTACCTATATTCAATTTTAATACTTTTTGACCTTCGTCTTCCATTTTTTTAGCTTGCGCTAAAACCGGCCCACGAATGTCATAACATACACCTTCTAATTTGTGACTCTTTTTAATATCAGACATTTTTACCTCGACTAGTGAGTCTTTAGACTAACCTAGTAAAGGCGTAAAATGCCAGCCTATTTAAACGCTTAATACTGAAATAAATTCACGTTTCAGTTTCAATAATTAACGAGATGCTAACCATTCATTTAGCTTAGCTTGAGAGCCTGTTACTTGAGCCATTAAGCTATTAGATGCGTCGATGGCTTCAGCTAAGTTATCTAGGTTTAAATTTTGTTCAATAACGCGAGATACTTCAGCAAGGCTTGAAGCACCAAACTGAGCAGCGTTAGATTTTAAGCTATGAGAATGACGAATCGCCGCTTCTCTGTCTTTTCCAATGGTTGCTAAAACTTCAGAGCCTAAACGCTCAAACTCCGAGCAGCAAAAATCAAGTGTATCAGCAAACTGCTCACCCAATAACGATTCCATACTCTCTAATGCTGATGTATCAATATTTATTTCTGTCATATTTTAAGCCCTTAAAACAATCCATGTAAATTACAGTTTAATAGTACTACTTTATATTGATGCGTAAAAAAAACCAACTTAATTACCTCATAAATGTATAATTGCGAGGATCATACTGGCAACAAAAAGTTTATTAAATGGCACGCACACTTTGTAATCATTGTAACTTTGCACTTAACACATGTATTTGCAGCGCAATTACAAATATAAACAACAAAGTTAAGGTTATTATTCTACAGCACCCAAGCGAAGAAAAAATAGCAAAAAATACCGCTAAACTACTTAATTTATGCCTAACTGATTGCCAAATAATCAAAGGTGAAAATAATGATGACTTTTCTATTCTTAAAACACTACCAGTGAGCTCTACTGTTTTACTCTACCCTAACGAAAATGCTATAAATTTAGACGACAACGCTGAGCAAGCAAGTATAAATAACATTACCCACTTAATAGTAGTTGATGGTACATGGAAAAAAGCTTATAAAATTTTACAGCTCACTCCATTACTAAATCAGTTCAAAACGGTCAGCTTTAAACAATTGCCTAAAAACCGTTATGCTATTCGCAAAGCTCCTCGGGCCGACAGTCTTTCAACACTTGAAGCCGTAGCGCACAGTTTACTGCTTATAGAGCAGCTAGACCCAGCCCCACTTTATAATGTGCTTGATGAATTAATACAAAAACAAACCCAACACATGCCCGAGCACGTAAAAGCACGTTACTTAGATTAAATACGGTGCCATAAACTTAAATGCGTAGTTACCCAAACAGACTAAAACGTGGCTTTACTCGCCAAGGCCCCGATTATCGCTTTGAAGATCAAGTCGATTTTAGCGATATAAGAGATACCTTTGGTTTTAGATCAATGGTCGTTGGTAAATGGGTAACCAAAGAAGAGCGCTATATTAGTGCTAATTTAATTTACGATGCACTGGCAGACCTTGCGCAAATACTGCATTTACCGCCTAAAGCGATTGGCCTGCGCGGCAAGCTTAATTTTGCATTTGGTCATGGCGGTCAAAAAGGTGTGCAAGCACATTATAATGCGGCTTCTCAAACGCTTGCTCTTGCAAAAAATGCCGGCGGTGGCGCACTTGCTCATGAATGGTTTCACGCGTTTGATCATCACATAAGTGAGCATTTATTTGCAGCTAAACCCCGATTTGGTTTCGCCTCAAAATTATGGCTCTCAAACACGCCTAATTTATCGCACCCACTTAATAATGCTTTGAACAGTTTTTATAAACATGTATTTTTAGATGAGCACGGCGTTGATGCAAATAACTTTGTACAAACGTGTATAGAACACGATAAAGCTCACAATATGAATTATATGAGCATGCCGGAAGAGCTTGCAGCTCGCTGTTTTGAAGCCTGTATTGAACGGCATTCAAGTATAAAAAATAGTTTTTTAGTGGGAGGCTTAAAAAGTAGTAATTTAATATACCCAAATATCGAGCATATTAATAAAGCAAATGAAGCGCTTAACCAGTACTTTGAACTACTGGGTTATGCGCTTCATAAAATGGATTAAATCAGCTCTTAAAGTGATGCTTAGCTAAACCATTACCTGTACTAATGGTTAGCGAACTAAATCTAGTAATTTGTCTGTGCTCTGAACATTACAATAACCAAAGCTCAATGCAGCCATAAATGCATGATGAACATTATGTGCAGATACTACCACCCCATTAAATTCAAGATCTAATGTAGCACAAGCATCATGTGCTACATGACATTCATAGCCAAAATCTACTGCAGCACGAGTGACAGCATCAATACACATATGGCTCATAGCACCAACAATAATCAACCTTTCAACGTTGAGCTCTTCTAGTACTCTTTGTAAATCTGTATCGCGAAAACTATTTATTTGATGCTTTAAAACGACCGGCTCACCTTCAATTGGAGTAACCGTAGGATGGATTTTCGCACCATCAGAGTTAGGCACAAAGAACGGAGCCTCGTCAGAAGGAAACTCATGACGAACATGAACTACAGGCATACCATTATCACGAAATTGAGCTAGTAGTATTGCTGCATTTTCTGAGGCTTTTTCAGTTCCAGACAGAGGCCATTTAGCTCCTTCGAATGTAGAGTAATAATCGTTTTGTAAATCAATAAGTAGTAATGCTATGTTAGACATAATAATCTCTCTTATGTTGTTTAGGTTATCTGTTGAGACTATTATGCAAAACATCAACTCATTACACCGATGGCGAAATAGCCATAAATCAGTTTAAAAATGACAAAGCATGTTCAGATCACAATTATCGACTACCCCAACGCCCTACAAAGTGCAGTACAAGGCTTTAAAGAGTTATTTTTTTTGGCAAACAGGATAGTTATAGAAAGCCAGCTTGAAGTTCAGTTCTCTGTAAAGGTCATTCAGCCCGATATAGATTTAGATGGGATGAGCCAAAATGATATTATTATTCTCCCACCAAACTTAGATGGTGATTATTTCTTCACGCCTCAACCCAAGTTGTTGCAATACCTCAACGAGGCTCATCAAAAAGGGACTATATTATGCTCTGCTTGCGCTGGTGCATTTATACTTGCCAAAACAGGCTTATTAAATAATCGTGTTGCTACAACACATTGGCAATTAGCTGATGAATTTCATGAGGCATTCCCTAAAGTATCTCTTGAGATTGAAAGTTTACTAATTAATGACGGTGATATTATTAGCGCAGGTGGGCTGATGTCATGGATTGATCTAGGGCTAGAAATCGTGGCTCAATTCACAAAACCACACGTTATGCGTACACTTGGAAAGTTTCTTATCGTTGATACGGGTAGAAGAGAACAACGCTATTACGGTAGTTTTTCGCCAAAACTTAATCACGGGAATAAACAAATATTACTAGTTCAGCATTTCATTCAAGCAAATTATAGTAAAACACTGAATGTTTCTGTACTAGCAGCTTTGGCCTGTATGAGCGAGCGAACATTTCTTCGACAATTTACCCATGCCACAACATTAAAGCCGATAACAGTATATTCAAAAAATAAGAGTGCAAAAGGCATGTGAGCTATTAGAATCGACCACTCACAGTTTTGAGCGAGTGGCTCTGAATATTGGCTATGACGATGTAAACAGTTTTCGCAAAGTATTTATTAAGATAATCGGATTAAGCCCTACGGCGTTTAAAGAAAGATTTGTTTGAATAGATAGTACCAAAGGGAAGAATCATTAATTACCGTTGTATTCTCACTTCACTATTAAAATAAATGGCTATTATTGTAAATATTGAATTAAAGGTATAAAGCTTTCATCTTTATACTTAGCAAACTTGTTGCACCCACTTAATAAAGCAAATGAAGCGCTTAACCAGTATTTTGCACTACTGGGTTATGCGCTTCATAAAATGGACGAATAAAAGCTTTATTTAGTGGTTACTTATCGTCACTAATACGACTTGCTACTGCACTGTTTTGATCTTTATATTTTGCATCTTTACGGATGTTGTATGGGTTTTCACACGGGCCCGATAGCATTTCAAAGCTCATAGCCCCAATTTTCATCAGTGGGCGAAGCGCGAGTGGTAATTTACCTGAGTTGTAAAACTCTAAAACAATATTACCGCTCCAGCCTGGATCTATTCGGTGCGCAGTTACATGCACCATTAAACCTAAACGCGCAAGCGATGAGCGTCCATCTAACCAGCCTACTATGTCTGCTGGCAGAGTTACTTTTTCGTGTGTTATAGCAAGTGCAAGTTCACCTGGGTGTAAAAAGAATGCTTCACCTTCATCAAGCACTATTTCTTCACTCATGATTGATTCCATGGCTTTATTTAGCTGATCTTTTGGACCACTTAAATCGACGTATGCCGCGTTGTGTGCATTAAAAGTTCTGAATTTATTACCTAATCGCAAATCGGCAGTTACGCCTGAAATCATGTCACTTGTTGGCGCAGGCTCAATAACAATGCGACCATCGCTTAGGTATTCATTAATATGTGTGTCTGAAAGTCTCATTATTTACTAATCTTCTGTAATCACAATTTCAATCGCATTGTGATGCTGTTGATAATAAAGCGTGCTGGCTATAAGCCTCGCTGCTGCGCTGTATGTTTTGCTTATTGCCGCGTCGTTATCGTTGGCAATAAGTTTTCCTTGCTCAGAATACTCGCGTATATCTATTGCAAGAGGAATATGACTAAGTACGGGTACGCCGTGCTTGTGCGCAAGTTTTTGTGCGCCGTCTTTACCAAATACGTGGTTAGCTTCGCCGCAATGGCTGCAAATGTAATAACTCATGTTTTCAATTAAGCCCAGCACTGGCACGTTTACTTTATTAAACATGGCAATGCCTTTTTGCGCATCGGCAAGGGCTAAGTCTTGCGGCGTAGTGACAATAACAGTGCCGCTCGCTGGTACTTTTTGGCTCATTGTAAGTTGAATATCACCAGTGCCCGGTGGCATATCTACAATTAAGTAATCAAGCTCGCCCCAATCAGTCTCGTTAAGCAATTGGCTAAGCGCGCCTGAAGCCATTGGCCCGCGCCATACGGTGGCATCATCGCTTGGGACTAAAAAGCCAATTGACTGCGCTTTAATGCCATTGGCATCAAAAGGCTGTAGCTGTTTGTTATCTTTAGTGACGGGCTCTGCGCCCACTAATCCTAAAAGCATTGGGATAGATGGGCCATAAATGTCAGCATCTAAAATACCCACCTTTGCGCCTTCATTTTTAAGCGCGCCTGCCAAGTTAACAGCAGTAGTCGACTTACCTACCCCACCTTTGCCTGAGGCAATAAGTACAATATGTTTAATCGCTTTAAACTTAGCCGCCTCTTTAATGATAACCTTGGCGCTAATAGTTACAGGCACATTTAAGCTTTCACATACGTGTTGCTCAACTAAAGGCATTTCTGATTGCCCAGCAAATGGCAGAGTTAATTTGATTTGTAGTGATTTATCGTCATTTTGAGTAATAGTATTAATGAAGCTTTCGTCAATACCGACGGCAAAAGCCGCACTACGATATGCCGCTAAGGCAGTAATAATCGGTTGTTTTTGCACCGATTTAGAAGAGAATAGTTTCGACAGTCCAAACATAGCAATTAAATAGCGTTTCTTTGATGAAAAGTGCCACGGAATTATGTAACATTCAGGGCATTAACACCAGTCAATTAATAAAAATCCATAAGCTGTGCGCACTCTAAGCAGATAGCTTGTAGATAAATTAATGATAATTGCCGTTTGTATAATAAAAACGGCGTTTTATCCTCAATTCGGAATGATTATGACGCAGCGAAAGATCCTGATTACCAGCGCATTACCTTATGCAAATGGCCCTACTCACCTAGGTCATTTATTGGAATATATTCAAACTGATATTTGGTCACGTTTTCAAAAACTACAGGGCCACGAAGCTTATTATGTTTGCGCAGACGATGCCCACGGCACGCCAATTATGCTTAATGCGCAAAAGCAAGGGATCACGCCTGAAGAAATGGTAAAACAAGTGAGCATAGAGCGCCAACGCGACTTCGCTGACTTTAATATCAAATTTGATAACTACCACAGCACGCATAGCCAAGAAAACAAAGAATTAAGCGAACTTATTTATAACCGCCTAAACGATGCCGGTCATATTAAAAAGCACACTATTTCGCAATTATTCGATCCAGAAAAAGGTATTTTCTTACCCGATCGTTTTGTAACTGGTACTTGCCCAACGTGTAAATCTGAAAACCAAAACGGCGACAGTTGTGATTCGTGTGGTGCTACATACAGCCCTACCGAACTCATTAATCCGCGTTCTGTAATGTCAGGTGCAGAGCCTGTACTTAAAGATTCTGAACATTACTTTTTTGACCTGCCAGCATTTGAAGGCATGCTAAAAGAGTGGTTACACTCGGGCACTATTCAACAAGAAATGGCTAACAAGCTAGACGAATGGTTTACCGATGGCCTGCAGCAGTGGGATATTAGCCGTGATGCGCCTTACTTTGGTTTTGAAATTCCAAATGCACCGGGCAAATATTTTTACGTTTGGTTAGATGCACCTATTGGTTACATGGCGAGCTTTAAAAACCTATGTGATAAAAAAGGCATCAACTTTGATGAGTTTTGGGCTGAAGGTTCAGACGCTGAGCTTTATCACTTTATTGGTAAAGACATCATTTATTTCCACAGCTTATTTTGGCCAGCAATGTTAGAAGGCGCTAATTTTAGAAAGCCAACTAACGTATTCGCTCATGGTTTTGTTACTGTAAATGGCGAAAAAATGTCTAAATCAAAGGGTACGTTTATTAAAGCGCGTACTTATTTAGATAACTTAAACCCAGAGTACTTACGTTACTACTACGCAGCAAAATTAAGCAGCGGTATTGTTGATCTTGATTTAAACCTAGAAGACTTTGCACAACGCGTAAATTCAGACCTAGTAGGTAAAGTAGTAAACATAGCGAGCCGTTGTGCTGGCTTTATTACTAAAAAGTTTGATGGCAAGCTAAGCAGCACTATTATGCAACCAGAGCTGTTAGCAGAGTTTCAAGCGGCTGCACCTAGCATTACAACACACTATGAGAACCGCGATTACAGCCGCGCAATTCGCGAAATAATGGCGCTTGCCGACAAAGCAAACCAATTTATTGATGGCGCAGCACCTTGGGTATTAATTAAAGACGAAACTAAGCAACAAGAAGCACACGAAGTGTGTTCTCTTGGTCTTAACTTGTTCCGCGTTTTAATTACTTACTTAAAACCAGTGCTACCAGAAATGGCCGACAACGTACAAGCATTTTTAAATGACGACCTTGCATGGGACGGCGTTCAAAATGCTCTCGTAAGCCACCCTATCAATAAATTTAAACCGTTAATGCAGCGTGTTGAAATGGATAAAGTAAATAAAATGGTTGAAGAATCTAAAGAAAGCTTAGCGCCAAAAGTAACTATTGACCCTAACAGCCCACTTGCAAAAGAGCCGATTAGCGACGAAATAGAATTTGATGACTTTGCAAAAGTAGACTTACGCGTAGCTAAAATTGCTAAAGCAGAGCACGTAGAAGGCGCTGATAAACTACTTAAGCTAACACTTGATTTAGGCGGCGAAACTCGCCAAGTGTTTGCAGGTATTAAATCAGCTTACGCACCAGAGGATCTCGAAGGTAAGTTAACCGTTATGGTCGCTAACCTTAAGCCTCGTAAAATGCGCTTTGGTATGTCTGAGGGCATGGTATTAGCAGCAGGTCCTGGCGGAAAAGAAATTTATATTCTTAACCCAGATGACGGCTCAGAGCCTGGTATGCGCGTAATGTAATATTACTCATACAATAAAAACCGCTGATACATCAGCGGTTT
>NZ_WTKW01000168.1:0-8998 GCF_011378745.1 Pseudoalteromonas sp. Z1A6 | reverse complement strand
TATGATTATATACTATTTAAAATTTAGTCTATTTTTGAAGGACTTCAAAGTATTTTGCGCTTATTGATTATTTAACTTTGCATATCATGCTTTTACAAGGGCGATATTAATTATACGTGCACGATTAATCTAACTTTGTATTAACTATTATTGTAGTTTCAATTACCTTTGCTTTTATTAAAGGTATATAGAATACTTAAATTCGCTTGGTTTTGCTTTGAAGGCACCAAAGTATGGAAAAAAATGAATTAATTAATGTCGAAGAAGTACTCGATTTAATGCTTGATGCGGTATGCGTGGTAGATAAACAAGGCACATTTGTTTTTGTAAGCGCAGCATTTGAGCAAATTTTTGGTTATACGGCCGACGAAGTTGTAGGCAAAAAAATGATTAACTATGTTTACGAAGGTGATCATTATAAAACGCATAATGCCGTAACTTCGCTGTTGTCTGGCGAAATGGTGAACCCTCGCTTTGAAAACCGTTGGATGAGAAAAGATGGTCAAGTAGTTCATATATTATGGTCTGTTCGTTGGTCAGAGCAACATCAAGTAAGAATCGCTGTCGCGCACGATATAACTGAACGTAAAGTAATGGAAGATCAACTCCATTATATGGCACGGCACGATGTGTTAACTGGCCTACCAAATCGTTCTTTATTGATGAATCGATTAGAAAAAGTAATTATTAGTGCAACCAGAGACAACACGTTTTTTTCTTTACTGTTTATAGACATAAATGGCTTTAAAGCAGTAAACGATACTCACGGACATGAAATTGGCGATAAGCTTTTATGCGCTATAGCAAAAAGGCTTTCAGCGTCAGTAAGGCATTACGACACAGTAGGGCGTTTAGGCGGAGACGAATTTTTAATTATTTTAGATAACTTAAGTTCTAGCCACGAAACCGTCAGAATAAAAAATAAAGTCCTCACTGAGTTTAAAGCCGTCTTTAAGTTAGATGACGTACTACTAAATATTTCACCCAGTATAGGAATTGCAAACTACCCCGAGCACGGCCAAACAGATCACGAACTCATAAAGTATGCTGATCAAGCTATGTACAAAAATAAACAACGAGGCTTAGATAACGTAACCTATTTACCTCAATAACTAAGCTGAACTATCACCTTAGGTTAAACAATAGTCACAGCGTCCTTAACTACAATGCCTTACTTGCCGACATATTTTTTAATATCGGTTTGCCAGTGCTGCGCTAAAAAATCTATAAATGCTCTTACAACAGTTTGTTGGTAGTTCCTTGATAAATAGGCTGCCCACAAATCATGTCCAGATGATAATGAAGGCGATTATCGTATCGGCAGTAATACATTTTTTACTAATGATGCAGGCGAAAGCAAGGTATCGGTCACTGATTATGCAACTGCAATGGTTGATGAAGCGCAAAATGCAGCGCACGTAAATCAGCATATTGGTATTGCCTACTAATATGGTTACTAATCAAAAGCGTTTGATTATTTAGATATAACAATACTGGCTCACAAGGTTAAAATAATTTAATCTGAGCGTATTAATTCTTATTAAATTATTTGCCTTATGAGCCTTCTTTTTTCTCTTGCGTTAGCAAGCCTTCCCGCTTTACCAGAGCCAGTTGCTAATAATGCTGTGGCTAAAGTTACAGTACAAAACCAAACCTATTTTTTAAGTTTTATGGGGCTGGGGGGCGATAAACAATACTCGTCCGTACATAACAAAGTGTGGGCGCTTAAAGTTGGCGATTCACAGTGGCAATCTAAAACTGGTGTGCCTTCAAGCTTGCCATTAAAAGGGCGCTTAGCAAGCACCGCAGTCGGCTTAGGCGAGTACGCTTATGTGTTTGGCGGTTATACGGTAGCAGAGGATCATACTGAAGTTTCAAGCCCCGACGTATATAGGTACGACGTAATAAAAGATACCTACACTCACCTTGCTAGCATGCCAGTACCCGTAGACGATAGCGTCGCGCTGAGCTACAAAGCGCGTTACATTTATCTAATTAGCGGTTGGCATAACGATGGCAACGTAAACTTAGTGCAAGTATACGACACGCAAAATAATACATGGCAACAAGCCTCGCCATTTTTAGGTGAGCCTGTATTTGGCCAAGCCGCTGCTATTAGTGCTAACACCATTGTTATTTGTGATGGCGTTAAAACACAAGCTAATCCTGATTCGCGTCGCTCGTTTGCAGGTGTAGCACAGTGCTTAAAAGGCACAATAGATTCAACTAACCCACAAAAAATAGATTGGCGTACCTTGCCACATCCAACGGGCAGCGGTCACTATCGAATGGCAGCTACCAGCTATAACGGCAATATTTATATGATGGCAGGCTCTAATAACCCATATAACTACAGCGCAATAGGCTACGACGGCAAACCTGCACCAGCAAGTGACCATGTTTGGCGCTTTAGTATCGAAAAAAACGAATGGCAGATTTTATCACCAGTTGAAGTAAAGAGTATGGATCATCGTGGTTTACTTGAGCACAGCGGTGTTTTATATCGAATTGGCGGTATTGATAACAGTCAGCAAGTAAGCGCTAACGTACTCGGTTACGAGGCGCCAAAGTGAACACTCTTTACATTACCGGAGCGGGAGTCAGCGCAGCCAGTGGTATTCCCACCTTTAGAGGGGAGGATGGTTATTGGACCATTGGCAGTAAAAATTATACGCCTATGGAAATGGCAACGCGCGCAATGTACCAAAATGCCCCTAAAGAATTTTTAGCATGGTATTACCATCGCTTTGCAACGTATCGCAACCATGGCCCAAACGACGTACACCATTGGCTAAGTGATAAAAACCTAATTACTCAAAACATAGATGGGCTTGATGGCAAAGCGGGTAATAAAAATTACATAGCTATACACGGCAGGCTTGATCAAATGACCTTATTTCATGAGCAAGGTGAGCCAGTCACGCCACTTGCCACCCCGTGGGAAAGCGTAGACGAAAGCCGCCTGCAAGAGTCTCTTTTTGAGCTATTTAATATTCAACACCAAACGCCTGAGCTAAACCATTCATTTAAGCCCTTTGTTTTATTATTTGACGAATACTACACCGAGCTTTACAGAATAACACAAGCACAACAGCGTATGCTCAACGCCGATAAAATTGTATTTATGGGCACCTCGTTTAGCGTTAATATTACGCAAATGGCAATTGAAATAGCCCGAAATTACGACATTCCTGTTGAAGTGGTTGACCCTGAACCTGCACATATTTTGCACGCTAACGTCACATATAAAAAAATGAATGCATTAGATTACATTCAATCTAATTAATAAGTGCTATATTTTAAAGGGGTTGATAATGTTTTCTTAAATATTACAATCTCTTTATATAATATTAACGAGGCAAAAATGTTATTATTATCCTGATTATAACAATACTAAAGAGATCTGAATGAGCGACTTAACTGCAATAGCAAACTTGTCCATTTTACTTGTAGAGCCTTCAGAGGTTCAGCAAAAAATAATAATAAAATCGCTTTTAGAAAGTGGTGTAAAACAAGTTGAAACTGCATCTACACAAACACAAGCGCTTAGCTTATTAGCAAGTTATCACCCTGATCTAGTTATAAGCTCTATGTATTTATCTGACGGGACAGCCGATTCACTATTGCAAGAAATAAGATCAAACCCTATCACCGAGCATCAACCTTTTATGCTTATATCGAGCGAGCGTAATAAAAAATACCTTGAGCAATTACGCCAATCGGGTGTGCTGGCTATTTTGCCTAAGCCTTTTAGCGCAAAAGCCATTACCCGCGCACTCAAAGCAACCCTCGATATTATAAGCGAAGAAGAAGTAGAACTTGATCATTTTGACGTAACGTTGCTGCGAGTTTTAGTGGTAGACGACAGCCGCTTTGCGCGTAAACACATAATACGCGTACTTGCGGGTATGGGAATACCTGCACCAATAGAAGCTGAAAACGGTAAAGAAGCTATTGAGCACTTAAACAACCAATCGTTTGACTTAATAGTAACCGACTACAATATGCCAGAAATGGATGGACGAGAGCTAACAGAAGCCGTTAGAAGCTCAAATAGCTACTCGCATATTCCTATTTTAATGGTGAGCTCAGAAGCCAACGAAACGCACCTAGCAAACATAGCCCAAGCAGGTGTAGATGCAATTTGTGATAAACCATTTGAGCCAGCAACAGTAAAAGACTTATTGTTTAAAATAATGTCTTAAAGTAACGGTAAGTAAGCGTAGGACTGAGTTTATTTGGCCCTCGCTTACTTGTAAAAAAACCTACTCTTGTAGCTGCCCTAATCTATAAATAAGTAATGCGGTTTTTTTAATGTTTTTATCAAGGCTGGTTAAATCGGCTGTTTCGTTTTTGGTATGCGCGCCGCTGCCCATTAAGCCCAAACCATCAAGTGCCATATCAACATGGCTTGCCGCAAACGAAATATCTGCAGCGCCTGCATTTCGTGGGTTTGCCGCTACTACTTTGTTAAAGCCTAAATCGTGGCTTGCGTCGCTGTAAAGTTCTAATAGCTTTTTATTGCCATCAGTTAATGCCATTGGCGGGTAACCGTCTTCAAAAATAAGCTCTGCTTTACTGCCATTTAAACTGTTGCTAGCAATGAGTAGCATTGATCTTTTTGCGTTTTCGAATTGCTTTGGCGATAGTGCGCGTAAATCACCTGCTACATGCACGGTTTGTGCTATTACATTACTTTTACCAAACGCCGTTGCTGACGAATTAGCACTGTCGTAGTCGGCATTTGTACCACCTACAATAAGCCCTGGGTTAAATGTTAAATTAGGTTGCGTGGCAAGTTGCTCTCTAAAATCATTTAAAATGCGTGATGCTTCGTAAATAGCGCCATAACCAACGCTTTCGCTAAATATTTGTGACGAATGCGCTGCATTTGCCGTTACGTTTAGCGTCCAGCCTGTATAACCACGGCGCGCCGCCATAGCAGTTTTTATATTGTTATCGCCATTTTCATAGCCAAGCGCTACGTCAGCCCAAATTGCGGCATCAACAATAGCTTGTTTAGATAAGCTAAGCGGGCGACCGCTGCTTTCTTCATCGCCAGTCAGTAATACTTTTATGCTTACACTTTCGAGTAAATTAAGGGCTTGTAAGCTTTTAAGTGCTGTAATTATTATCGTGTTACCACCTTTCATATCGGCAACGCCTGGGCCACTGGCTGTATCGGCATCAAGTTGTTTGTAGGTAGTAAAGTTATCGTTTTTGGCAAATACCGTATCTAGATGGCCGATCATCAGTATTTTTATTGCATCGGGATCATTACTCTCATGGGTTGCTAATACATGCCCTGCGCGGTTAAACGCACTGCCATCCAGCCATTTTACTTTAAAACCAATGGCTTTAAGCTGCTCGCTTGTCAGCGCGCCTACTTTTTTTACACCTTCAATATTAAGCGAACCGCTATTAATATTTACGGCTTGCTCTATTTCTTTAAGTGCTTGGGGAATGTTTTTATCGACCTGTTTTATTATTTCACGCTCGTTTTTATCAAGCGCCGCATGGCTTGTAAGCGGTAAGGTACTAGCAAGTGTGAGGATAAGTGCATGGCTAAATTTTAAAAATGACATAACAGCATAATAAGTGAGAAATAAGAGTATTTAATATGAAGTAAAAATACACAGGATTCAATAGAAGGAGATTGTGATTTTTAACTAATTTTATAAGTAATAACAAGTTACAGGTTTAAGGGGGGCAGGGGGGACGCGTTATTGGTTTAAACATAGATGTTTAAAATATAACCTTTTAACTAATTATCAAGCTGTGCAACTAAACAGCGATTTACCTGATATTACTGATCTCCACCAATTTGGGGTTTTGCTACATTTAGATAAGGTAAGGCGAAGCTAACTAATTGTTTACAGGTGTTTATTTTATAGCTAGGATAAAATCATTGTAATACAGGTACACTTATCGGTTTGTAAAACGACAAATGTTGTAGACTAAATTGTTAGCTCTCTACATCACTCTCAATATAAGAGTCTAGGTTTATGGAAGATCCAAAAGTATTTATTTCGTATAGTTGGTCAGATCAAACTCACCAAGAGTTAGTGAAACATTGGGCTGATAGGCTTGTTGCCGATGGCGTCGATGTTATCTTAGATATTTATGACTTGAAAGAAGGAGACGATAAGTATGCTTTTATGGAAAGTATGGTTACTGACCCTGAAGTCACCCATGTACTTGTTATTTGCGATAAGGTATATGCTGATAAAGCAAATGCCCGTAAGGCTGGGGTAGGTACTGAGTCTCAGATTATATCTGGTGAAGTTTATCAGAAGGTGAAGCAATCAAAGTTCATCCCAATCGTATGTGAATTTTCTGAAGGTGAGCCTGTTTTACCTGCCTTTATGCAATCACGGATGTGGATTAATTTTTCTAGCTCTGAAGCTGAAAATGAGAATTGGGAACAGCTCATTCGCCTTCTTTATGGGAAGCCACAGTACGTAAAACCAAAAAAGGGAAAGGCTCCAACTTTTATAACAAGTGATACGCCAATCCCAACAAGTGAAACTTTTGCAAAATTTAACTCGTTAAAACAAGCTGTTTTACAAGACAAAAAAGGTCTTAATCATTATCGACGAGATTTCATCGAATCATGCATTGCATACGCTGATGACTTAAGGGTAAGAGAGCGTCCTGACGTTGAATCGATAGGTGAAAAAGTTCTAGAGGATTGTAATAAGTTAAAAGCCGTAAGAAATCACCTTTGTGATTGGGTTTTATTAGAAAGTGAAATTACCGATGAATCTACTTTTTCAGAGTCATTAATAGATATGCTTGAAAAGCTTAGAGAATTGAAGTCTAGACCAGCTGAAATAAATAGCTGGAATGATTCTTGGTTTGAAGCCCACTCAGTTTTTGTTTATGAAACATTTCTTTATATAGTTGCTGCATTGCTAAAGACAGGAGCCTACGGTGTATTAAATCACATTTACACTTCCCATTATTTATTACCTTCATCAGATCAATATGGTAATAATAAGTTTGAAAAATTTGACTGCTTCTATGGCTATTCTGAAACTTTACAATCGGTTTTAGCACCACCTAACCAAAAATTATATGCACCCGCTGCGGAACTTATTAAAAAGCAAGCTGACCGAGAGGACATCCCTTTTTCAGATATTCGACAAGCAGATCTTCTTACGCTTCTCATGTCCTTTATAACCCCAGAAACTAGATGGTATCCTGCAACATTACATTATTCATCTTATGCAAATGGTTATCCATTTTTTGTCAGGGCCGCGCAACATAAGAATTATCTTAAACTTGCAAAAATCACAGGAGTTGAGTCAGTGGAAGAGCTGAGAAGTAAAATAAAAGAAGGACAAATACGTGTAGGTGTAAGTAGATGGCACAACTTTCATTATGAAAGTGATTTTGGAGCATCTATGAATATCGAAGAGCTTGATAGCTTAAAGTGAGCTAACAACAGGCCCTTAGGTGGACTGCTAGTAAAATTAGCAATTTATTGCAAACGTTATGTGAATTACAGTGACACCCAACCTAAATTTTGTAATGCTTTAAAAACGCTTAGAGTTAATTACAGGATCTTGTTTTTAATTGAATTTGGCTGTTGGCGTTATTTTACAGTCTCGTTAGTTGCCAAGGATAATTATGCGAACACTTCAGCTTTTAGGTTTTATACTTGCGATTGCCGGGTTTATTTTAGGCTACGTGATGCTAGCCCCAATTGATGGTGAAACATCCGACGCTTCAGCAGGAGGTGCAGGGATAGGCATTATGTTTATGGTGTTACCTATGCTTGGTTGGTCTGCGTTAATATTAGTACCCTCTTCAGTAGCATTGTTTTACCATAAAGTAAGAGAACGCACTTATTTCAGAGGCAATTTTTGGCTAAACCTTTGGAAAGTAAACCTAATTATTTCTTTTGGATATATTACCGTTGCTCTATATTTTGCTTACATATGGTTTAAGGGCAGCATTGGCAATTAATAAGACTTTAAATGCCTAATACCTTTAATTCATTCTTACCTACTAACATCTAACCCAAGCTAAGCACTAATAACCATCAGGTTTAATACCATTAGCATTAAACCTGACAGCCCGAACTTAACCAATTAACGTTAATTAGTTGGCATTAAATAGATTTCGCGTACGCTGTTGCGTTGGTTTGCTTCTATTGCAAATAATACGGCGTCGGCTACATCTTGTGGGTCGAGTTTGTCGGGTTTAGCGTCATCAAAAAACGGGGTGTTTACCATCCCTGGTGCTATGGTTGTGCAGCGGCCGTTCCATTCGCTCATTTCCTCAGCTAAGTTTTGTCCAAAGCCATAAGCAAACCATTTAGTTGCACCGTAAATAGAGCCGCCAATTGGCTTACGGCCAGCGGCAGAGCTGGTTAATATAAAGTGACCTTTGTTTTGGCGTAAATGCGGCAGTGTTAATTTTGCAGTCCACAGTAGGGCTTTAATGTTTATGTCGATCATAGTTGACCACTCATCGGGATCACCTTTTTCGGTGCCAGCGGTTGAAACACCCATGCCTGCATTAGCAAAGGCAACATCTAATCGGCCAAACTTCTCAATACCTTTGGCAACTACGTTTTCAAGCGCGGTAAAGTCGGTTGCATCTGCGGCTACGCCCAGTGCATTATTTGAGCCTAGTGACTCTACTAACTCAGTTAACTTATCTTCGCGTCTAGCGGTAAGTATTACTTTATGACCATTATTTACAAGGGTTTTTGCGGTTGCTTCACCAATGCCACTTGAAGCGCCGGTTATGAGTACTATTTTTTCTTTTGCCATAAATAACCTCTTTAATGAACGTTAAAAACTTAAACCGACCATACCAATAAACGATTAACCTACATTGAATAGTCGTTATAAATTCGCCGTAAATAGCTGTGTTTTATATTCTAATAACCGTGGTTTATAGGCCGTTATTAAAATTGAAATAAGCGATTAAAAAAGATAGGTTTAAATTTTTTATTCTATATACTCGCGCCACTTCTTTTGAAGTC
>NZ_WTKW01000167.1:0-9014 GCF_011378745.1 Pseudoalteromonas sp. Z1A6 | reverse complement strand
AAAGGCTTCGAAGAATTCTATCTAACAGAATATATATCCTCGCTAACGAGCAATCATTCATATAACAGGAGTGATAAAGTAAGATTGCAAGATTTTGTTTATTATTCACAAGAAACTGAGTACGATTTTCTCAATGCAGAATTAAATGTAAAATTTACTGAATTTGGTCAATCCTTATCAAAAGTCATGAACTGGACGGCACTCCATTTTTTCCATCACCCCTCACATGTCGCTATGGAAAATCAAACATATTGCCTTTATCCCGAGCTCAATCCTGATCGTGGTGGGGAAGAGGATAATCTTGGGAAGTATAATAAGCATGCACTTGAAATCATAAATTTAACTGATGACCTGTTAGAAAAATATAAACTATTTCGTAGCTGCGTTAAGCGCGAACTATACATATAAATGGGGGAAATGGAGGTCTCTAACTTTCAGCACCACCATATGCTCTTATAGTTCAAGCTCTATATTAACAACTACAGCTCTAAATCAAGCTCATCAACGCCTTTAGCAGGTACGGCGCAACAAATTAGCGCCTGCCCTGTCTCTACCGGGTAACTTACGTTATTTCGATAAACCACACTCCCTGCATTTATTTTTACGGCGCAACTGCCGCAGCTGCCGTTTCGACAGCCAAACTCAGGTTCTAAGCCATGAGCTTCGGCTACATTAAGGATCGTGTTGTCGCCTTTGTTCCAGCGTTGTTCAAAGCCCGATTTACTAAATTTAATTACGGTGTTATCTGCTTCCTCAACGCTAACCTCGTTGCTTTTATTAGGCGCTTCGCTTGTGATAAGCACTTTGCGGTTAATAGCGGAGGGTCCAAACGCTTCTGCAAATATGTTTTTATCCTTCACACCGAGTAGTATCAGCTCGTTATATACGTGCTGCATGAACGCAGCAGGTCCGCATAAAAAGAACTCGTAGTCATCAAGCGGTAAATAAGATCTAAGCACATCAGCATTTATTCGCCCTTTTAAATCAAAGCTTTCGTCTTTTAAATTAAAGCTCTTATCTTTTACGTTAAAGCCATCGCCTTGTTTTTCATCAAGCTCAGGCTGCGATAAAAGTGAATAGTAATCAATTGCCCCGCCACTCGTATCTGCAAGTGTTTTCAGCTCGTTGTAAAACGCACGCTGTTGGGCGTTTTTAGCACTGTGGAAAATATGCAAAGGGCGTGTATAGCGGGTTCTTACACCTTCATGAGCAATGTGTTTAGCCATTGAGATCATAGGTGTAATCCCTATTCCACCACCAATAAGTACCGCAGGTTTGGTACTGGTGGGGTCAATAAAAAACTGCCCTTGTGGGTATTTAGCTAAAATAACGTCGCCTACTTTTACGTTATTATGAAAGTAGTTAGACACCTCGCCACTGAGCTCTTTTTTAATCGATAACCGATAAAAGAGTTCATGCGGGCTTGATGAAACGGTGTAGGTTCTAGTAACAGGTTTGCTATTACTGTTGTTATTGTCGCTATTTTTACTTGGTATTTGTACGGTTAAGTGCTGCCCAGCTTTAAACGGTAACAAGGTTGTGTTGTTGTGCCCTTCTAAATAAAAGGAGGTAATTACATCACTCTCTTTAATTATTTTAGTTACTTTTAAAGGCTGCCAAGCATGTTTTAGTTTTTCGGCTTGTTTGTTTTTATCAGCCTCAAGCCACGTGCCCGTCATTTTAGTGTTAGGTGAGTAAGCATCAAATTTGGCAGTAAAAGGGAGTAAGTTTTTAAGCCACATTCCTTTAGTAACGGTAAATTTCCAGCCTCGGTCTGCACCAATAAAACCTTTAAGCTCTGGATGCCCGTCCCATAAAATTTCAACGCTGCCGGTAAGCATTAATACATTACCCGTGTCAAAATCAGGAAATAACAAACCTGCTTTTGGGTTTAATAAAAAGTTACCCATGGTATTAAAAAAATTGTTACCTGCGTAATCAGGAATCGTTAATGTATTACCTTCGCGCTTTACAAAACCTGGCATTCCCCCACGGTGAGAAACATCAACACCTTCAATTTTTGGATTGTTTTTTGCCGTTATAAAGCTTGAAACAAAAAATGTATCTGTGGTGTCAATTAACGTTGTCGCGGCGTTATCAAGCGTATTAAATTCAACTTTTTGCACTGCATTACTTTTAAGTAAAGGATCTCTATTAAACGTTAAGTCGCGCGTTTGAATATACTGCGGGCAATTACCAAAAGATTGATCAACATTAAAACTCACCTTATTATCGCTAATTACCTCACCTACACGCACATTTAAACGGTTACGCCTACGCGTACTCAGCTCAATGCCTAGTAAACCAATTGGTGAGCCTACAATCTTTAACGTGTTATGTAGAGGGTCGCTTTTATCAACCGCGTGCGTCATTAATAACGACGTGGAAGTTGGGGCGCTTAAAAAGCCTGACTGCCCTGAAACAATAGATACCCACACATCGGCGTTTTCATCAACACTGCCTGCAACCACAAATGGTAACTGCTCAAAAAAGGCTTGATGCTGCTCTGGCATAAATGAGCGCACGGCACGCTTGCCAAATGGTGCCATTATTTCTCGTTTACCGAGTTTGTCTTGTATTGCCAGCTCGCCTTCATGAAAAGGTGAAGCATCTATTGAGTTTGTGTTAGTCATTTCGCTCGTAATTTGTGTGCGTATTTTATGGGTTAAATTTAACTCAATACACAATAAATGATAATGGGTGTTTTATTGACTGATAATGCACAAAACAATGACAATACTTGCACCCTATTAGTGCCAGGCGCGCACCAACATATAACAAAACTGGTTTTATCCTCACTCTAAAAACACATTAAATGCCTTTTAAACAATAAGTTATAAAACTGGCTGTGTTTTTGCAAACATTCTATTAACAAGCCTATTTTACTTACGGCAAAAATTTAGGTTGTGAACACACTAGCTATTAGCAACCATCGGCAAAGAAGCCCGCACACAGTTATGCATAATGCGTATTTGTGGCGGGCTTTTTTGTTAATTGTATTTAAACCGTCACTTTAAGGAATGCCCTATGCAAACCTCGCAAAAAATACTCATTATTGGTAATGGTATGGTCGGACACCACTTTGTTGAACAAATGCGCCAAAGCGATGCCAACGCAGACATTACTGTACTTTGCGGAGAAGCAAATCTTGCATACGATCGCGTGTACTTATCAAGTGTATTTGATGGTAAAACGGCTGCCGATTTAGCACTTACCACCCACGACAACTACAAACAGCTCAATATTAATGTGCATACAAGCCAGTGGGTTGAAGGTATTGATAGAGCTGCAAAAGTAGTGACAACACTAACGGGTGAGCAATACCTGTACGACAAACTGATACTTGCAACCGGTTCGTTCCCGTTTGTGCCGCCTATAAAAGGTAACGACCAACCCCATTGCTTGGTGTATCGCACATTAGAAGATTTAGAAAAAATAAAAGCCAGTGCCGCCGTAAGTAAAAGCGGTGTAGTTATTGGCGGTGGTTTATTGGGGCTTGAAGCCGCAAATGCAATTAAACAACTAGGGCTTGATACCCACGTAGTTGAATTTGCCCCGCAACTTATGGCTGTTCAGCTTGATGGACAAGGCGGTACGCTACTAAAAAATAAAATAGAAAAACTTGGCGTAACAGTACATACATCAAAAGCGACCAGCGAAATAGTCAAAGGCGAAACGAGCCGCTTTAGGTTAAATTTTTCGGACGAGACATTTTTAGAAACAGACCTAATTTTGTTCTCTGCCGGTATTCGCCCGTACGACCAACTCGGTAAAATTGCTGATTTAGAACTGGGTGAACGCGGCGGTATTATTATTAATAACCAATGCCAAACATCTGATCCTGATATTTTAGCCATTGGCGAATGTGCTCTGTGGGACAAAAAGCTATTTGGCTTAGTTGCACCAGGTTACAACATGGCACGCGTTGCAGCGAGCCAATTAAGTGGTGGCGAGCTTGAGTTTTTAGGTGCTGATATGAGCACAAAACTTAAGTTATTAGGCGTAGAAGTAGGCTCAATTGGCGACGCTCACGCAAAAACACCAGACTGTAAAGAGCTTATATACCAAGACGCTATTCGCGGCTGTTATAAAAAAATCATACTAAGTGAAAAAGGCGATAAATTACTGGGCGCTGTACTTGTTGGCGACACCAGCGATTACGATACTTTATTACAGTACATGCTTAACGACATGGACTTACCCGAAAATCCTGAGTGCTTAATTTTGCCAGACAGCGGTGGTGCGCCGTCGTTATCGGGCAGCGCCCTACCCGACACAGCCACTATTTGTTCGTGTCACAATGTAAGTAAAGGCGACATTGTAGGTGCCATTGATGGCGGCTCATGCGATTTAGCCTCGGTAAAATCATGTACTAAAGCAGCAAGCGGCTGTGGCGGTTGTGCCGCGTTATTAAAGTCAGTTGTTGATAACGAATTAGCAAGCCGTGGAGTTGAAGTTAACAACCATGTATGTGAGCACTTTGCGTATTCACGCCAAGAACTACTGCATATGGTTAAAGTAGAAAGCATTAAAAGCTTTGATGACTTACTAACTAAACACGGCAGCGGTCATGGCTGTGAAATATGTAAACCTGCCATTGGCTCTATTTTAGCCTCAACATGGAACGACTTCATTTTAGAACCCGCCCATGTTGGCCTGCAAGACACTAACGATACGTACCTAGCAAATATGCAAAAAGATGGTTCGTACTCTGTGGTACCGCGTATTGCTGGCGGCGAAATAACGCCCGACAAACTCATTGTAATTGGACAAGTAGCAAAAGATTTTAACCTGTACTGCAAAGTCACTGGCGGTCAGCGTATTGATTTATTTGGTGCACGCTTAGAAGAGCTTCCTGTTATTTGGGAGCGACTTATAGAAGCCGGATTTGAGACCGGTCATGCCTATGGTAAGTCTCTTAGAACAGTTAAATCGTGTGTGGGTAGTACGTGGTGTCGTTATGGTGTGCAAGACAGCGTTGGACACGCAATCGAAATTGAAAACCGCTACAAAGGATTACGTGCACCGCATAAATTTAAAATGGCGGTATCGGGTTGTACCCGCGAATGCGCCGAAGCACAAAGTAAAGATATTGGCATTATAGCTACCGAAAACGGCTGGAACTTATACGTGTGTGGTAATGGCGGTATGCGCCCTCGCCATGCTGATTTATTTGCGACCGATTTAGACACGCCAACACTGATTAAATACATTGACCGCGTGATTATGTTTTACATTAAAACAGCTGACAAATTACAACGTACGTCGGTATGGATGGAAAATCTTGAAGGCGGTTTAGACTACCTTAAAAGCGTAGTCATTGACGACAGCTTAGGCATTTGCGACGAGCTAGAAGCGCAAATGGAATTAATTACACAAACCTATGCATGTGAGTGGAAAAAAGCAATTGAAAGCCCAGATGCAGCCAAACGATTCCGCCAGTTTGTTAATAGCCCCGAAACCGACGACAACATTTTGTTTGTGCAAGAGCGTAACCAAATTCGCCCTGCTACAGAAGCCGAAAAACGTGAGCAACGTAATACACAAAACCGTATTCCAGTAATGGAAGTTGAAGAGGAGCAAGCTGATGTCTTGGCATAATATTGGAACAATCGACAACCTAGTGGCTAATAGCGGCGTATGCGCATTAGTTAATAATCAGCAAGTGGCTATTTTTTATATTCCGCAAAATCCAACGGCTGTGTTTGCTATTAGCAATTACGACCCTATTGGCAAAGCCAATGTATTATCGCGTGGCATTATTGGCTCTATCGATAATAAATTAGTGGTCGCATCGCCTTTATATAAGCAGCACTTTTGCCTAGAAACAGGTGAATGCTTAGAAGCAGAAGCAATACACCTACCGGTTTTTAATGCAAAAATTGAAGACCGCAGTGTATTTATAAGCTCTGAACCAAAAGTTACAACAGCTGTGGCTTAGGGGAATATTATGAGTGTACTGTCTTATTTTTCGGGTATTGAAAACGTGTGGCTAAATAAGCTTGTTACTAAGCTAACAAGCTCAAATGATCGCAGTGCTAAAAGCGGCAACGTTTATATAATTGGTGCCGGCCCAGGAGACGCAGAGCTAATTACGGTAAAAGCGCAGCGTTTAATTAATACCGCCGATGTTGTTTTATACGATTGGTTAGTAAGCGATGATTTATTAAAAACACTGCCTAAAAAAGCGCAGCGTGTATTTGTAGGTAAACGTGCGGGTAAGCATTCGATGACCCAAGCTAACATTTGCGAACTACTGGTTAAATACGCGCAACAGGGCTTAAACGTAGTGCGTTTAAAAGGCGGCGATCCGAGTATATTTGCACGTATTAACGAAGAAGCTGATGCACTTACCAAGCATAATATTAATTTTGCTATTGTGCCAGGTGTTACAACGGCTTGTGCTACTTCCGCTTATACGGGTATTCCGCTTACAGCAAGAGACGTAGCGCGCAGTGTTACGTTTTTAACGGCGCAGTTTGCCGATCCTAACAAGCAGCCTCATTGGAAAAATTACGCGTTTATGCCTGGAAACAACAACCCCACTTTAGTGGTTTATATGGGGCTTTCGCGCTTACAAACGCTAAGCAACGGTTTACAATCAGTGGGCTGGCCAAGTAATACACCCATTGCACTAATCGAAAATGCCACTACTACTAAGCAAAAGGTAATTACCAGTACGCTTGAACTGATAGTAAATGAGCATGCTAAACACAACCTTCAAGGCCCTACCCTAATTATGATTGGTGAAGTGATAAATCATAAAATGGCAATTAGCCCTGAGTTATTAAACAGTATGAATGTTAACGCATGATACAAAATGAATAATGCACTTTTCGCGCTTACTACCTCCCCAGGAGTAGGCGCTTTTTTTGTTTTTAATTTAGGTTCAAGTTGTGTGCAATAACATGCTTTAATGCACCAAATAAGTTAAAAGTAATGGTAAGTTAAATTATAGAAACACAGTGACAAACAAAAATAACACTTTAAGCAATTGTATTAGCTTGATTTTAAATTCAATGATGAAATTTATTAATGATTGGAACAGTGGTTGCACTTTAAAAACAAAAAAGTGTGGAATAATATCAATGGCGACAAACAATCCTCTCACAAAACAGTTTTTATTAGCTGCTAAATATCAAGAAATACACGCGCTAAAGCAATTACAAAACAGTTGTTCCTCGCTCACTAAGTTAGGCGATTTTGTACATCAGTTACAAAAAGAACGCGCAATGAGTAATATATTTTTGGCCTCAAATCGAGAGCGATTTAAAACACAATTACAAGAACAAATCCCTTTAAGCAACAGCGCACAAACTGCATTTTATGATTCTCTTAAACAAACATTTATAAACGACAACGCCGATACGGGCCATACTCGGTTATTTAATTTAATTACCTACAGCTTACAAGCACTCGATGCATTACCGGTATTGCGCAAGCAAATAGCACAACAAAACATTAGTGCAGTACATGCTACGCAGTCGTTCACGCAGTTAATTGCTAGTTTACTCAATATTATTTTAGAGGCAGCAGATGGCGCAAGCGATCCTAAAATAACGCGTTTGTTAGTCGCATTTTTCAATTTTATGCAAGGTAAAGAGTACGCAGGACAAGAGCGTGCCTGTGGTGCACAAGCATTTGCAGCAAGTAAATTTACCACTGAGCAAAAACAGCAGCTCGCGCACTTTGTACAAGAACAAAACCACAGCTTTGAATTTTTTAATGAATACGCCGATGAGCACCTTTTAAAATGCTTTGCCACACTAACAACGCATCAGGTTAATAATCAGGTGGAGCAACTTAGAAGTTTACTGCAAAAACTCGATGACGAGAATGCTCAACCGCTCTCACAACTGAGCGAAGTATGGTACGAAGTAACCACTACGCGCATAGATATAATGCACAAAATTGAACAAAATATAGCAGATCAATTAATTGATACCGCAGCAATGCAAATAGCCTGTGCTCAACGTAGTTTAAATACAAATAAGCAGGTACTTAACAATATGGCAGAGCAGCACATAGCGCCTTCTTTTGGCCAATTAGCCATTAAGCAACCAAAGCCAGAAGTAGGCCAAAACATAGCGGCCGATAAGCTCAATACTAATAAAAGTATGTACGATTTAATTATTGAGCAAAGCCAACATATAAAACAAATAAACCAAGCGTTACTTGACGCTAAAAAAGTAATTAGTGAGCAAAAGGTCATTCACCAAGCCAAGTACATACTTATTGAGCAGTTAAAGCTCACTGAAGAGCAAGCCCATAAACAGCTACAAAAACAAGCAATGGATACGCATAAAACCTTATTTAGCGTAGCGCAAACAATAGTACAAATGAGCGATTAAAAGTGCTGTTCTTATTGGTTTTGATAAGAACACCACCCCGCTTAGTGCTTATTTACTCAGTTATAAGTTGCTCGCCTAGCTTAAGCCTTCTCTGTATTTAAAAATAGATTTATAACCTACTGACTACAATAAGGTAAGGCTCTTATGTGGAGTCAATTTATAATGCAAATTATTCAACGCATCCAAAATAATCAACTACAATAAGTTAATCATTTGTTACATCTCATTTTGTTGAGGCGTATTTATTTAATAGTGTTGTAGGATTTTGAATGCCCAATGTAGAGAGTTATATTGCAGATGTATCATTAATTGATGAACAGCAATTAATTACGCCTGTTGATAATGGTATTCAAACAAGCTTAAAAAGCTTTGCTGAGCTAATTTTAACTATTTTTGATGCCACCGCATTTTCTATTGTTGCTAACCTCCCTGAACGTTCCGTTGAGCTATATAAATCAGGTTCAAAAATAACAGTCGCTAAAGAGCAACTATCTGATGACGTTTTTAATGAATCGATTATCGAACATGATCCTAAAATATTTAGAGTGGTATCACCTATTATTTTGCCCTCAAACCTTAAATTTGGGTGGTTTATATTTGACCGACCAAGTAATTCGCGACTTACCGAAAAAGAAAAGTTAATCTTAAATAGTTTACAAAAAA
>NZ_WTKW01000166.1:0-9089 GCF_011378745.1 Pseudoalteromonas sp. Z1A6 | reverse complement strand
TCTTTTTTGGGCTTCTAATTGCATTTTATTCCGTAATAAAATAGCCGGATCGTCCGGGACTTTTCTAAGTAGTTGATTAAGCTGTTGTGCTTTTTCTTTTTCTTCATTAGTGAGCTCACTTGCTTGGGCTTGCATAGCTTGTTGCTGAGCATTTTGTTTTTGCTCATCAGTAGCAGGTTGCTCATTCATTGCTTGTGGCTTACTTTGTTGCTGCTCGTCTTTAGGTTGGTCAGCGTCTTTATTTTGCCCTTGCTCACTTTGTGGCTGGGCTTGCATATCAGGTTCATTTTGCTTGTCTGATTGCTCGCCAGGCTCACCTTGTTGATCTTTTGATTGTTCAGACTCTTTATCTGATTCTTTATCAGATTTTTCATCGCTTGAGCTTTGACTTTCGTTTTCGCCTTTTTCAGAATCGCTTTTATCACCATTTTGTTGCTTATCCTGTTTTGACTCATCAGAATTTTGCCCTTGGTTTTGCTCATCTTTTTTCTGGCTATCATCTTGGTCTTGAGAGTCGTCGCCGTCGCTTTGCTGATCTTGTTGATTGAGTAATTGTTCAACTAAAGCTTGGTTGTCAGTTGCTTGTGTAAAGTCGTCTTGTAAGGTTTGGGCTTGTTTGTAGGCTTCAATGGCGTCCTCAAGCTTGCCAGCTTTGGCGAGGGCATTACCGTAGTTGTATAAACCGGTAGCCGACTTATCATTACTAAACTCATTAAGTGCAGCATCAAAATTACCTTGCTGGTAAAGCGCCGCGCCTTTTAACTCACTCGATTGCGCCTGTGTTGCTGCATCGTATTCTTTATTTTTGTAAGCCTCTAATGCACGTTGATCTGAATTTTGCAAAAGAGTAGGAAGCTCTACGGCATACGCATCTTGCTGCGGTAAAAAGCTAAAGGCTAAAAAAGCCCCCAGCAAGGCAGCGCGTCTAAATAAATACAAGCCAAATGGCAATAACAGTAACAGTCCGTATATACCGGCATCTATTCGCCAAAGTGCATGGCTTTGTTTTTCGTCTTTTAACAATTCGCTTTGCGCGCTTGGAGCAAATATATTTATGTCGTTATTGCTAGGTTGGTAACTGGCAAATTTACCGCCGCTGCTTGATGCTAAATTTTTAAGCTGAGTGGCATTAAGTGTAGGTACTACAATTTGGCCGTATCTGTCTTTCAAAAAACCACCTTCAGGTAATTTTATCGGTGCGCCTTGAGCGGTACCTACACCATATATATTTAATCTATATTGGGTGTTATTGGTAAAGCTACTCACGTCGCTTTGTTCTTGTTGGTCAATACCGTCGGTCACTAAAATAATGTCGCCATCAATATAACCCGCTTGCGTTAATAGCTCTTTGGCCATATCAAGACCGGCTAAAACGTTTGAGCCTTTGTCTGGCATTATTTCAGGGCTTAAGCTTGGAATTAAATTACTGAGTGTTGTGGCGTCGTTTGTTAGTGGCGATATTATATAGGCCGTGCCTGCGTAAGCTACAAGCGCGGTATCACCTTCTTTAAATAGCTCAATCATATCAAGCGCTTTAAAGCGTGATTGCATTAAACGATTTGGTAAAATATCGGTGCTGTACATTGAGTACGACATATCCATAACAATTACACGGGCACTTTTACTTTGAAATACAGGAACTTGTTTTTTCTCAAAGCTAGGCCCAGCACTAAATAAAATGCCAAGGCTGCAAAACAAAGCAACTAACCAAAGTGGTTGGCTGGCTTTAGTGTTTGCTTCGCTCATTATAAATTGTGCTAAATGCGGTGCAATTAGCTGCTCACTAGTCGTTTTTTTATCCTTAATTAAGGCGACAAAAAATAATGCCACAGCAGGTATGAGTAACCATAAAAGAGCGGGGCGAATAAATTCAAAATCCATTAGTTTGGCTCCTTTAATGCACGCAGTGTACTAAGCATTACTTTTAAGCTAATAAGTAAAATAGCGATAAGTAACGGGTAGTAAAATAATGAGCTTTGTGGGCGAAATGTTTGCTCGTCAGCGCTAATAGGTTCAAGTTTATCAAGCTCTGCGTAAATTTGTTGAAGGCCTGCTACATCTTTGGCTCTAAAGTATAATCCGCCAGTTTGCTCGGCAATCTTTTTAAGTAAGCTTTCATCTAAATTACTGCCACTAGAGCCACCCATATTAAAGAGGCTAAAACCGCGCGGATTATCTGAGCCAACGCCAATGGTGTACACTTTAATACCTTCTTCGCGGGCTAGCAGTAAGGCATCTTCTGGGTTTAGGTTACCAGCGGTGTTTTGTCCGTCGGTTAATAGCACCACAATACGATTACTTTCATCTTTATTGGCAAAGCGCTTTACCGAAAGACCCAATGCATCACCAATGGCTGTTGCGCGTCCCACTAAACCAATTTGCGCTTCACTGAGCATTTTACTTACTGTTTTAACGTCGCGCGTGAGGGGGGTTTGTAAAAATGCGGTGTCGCCAAATAATATCAGCCCAAGCCTGTCGCCTTGGCGCTGCTCTATAAAATCACTGAGTACGGCTTTTACCATGGTAAGGCGGTCAACATATTGGCCATTGTAAGCCATGTCTTGCTCGGTCATAGAGCCTGATAAGTCAACAGCTAGCATTATATCGCGGCCTTCGTTTGGCAATGAGATTGGCTCATCTAACCATGTTGGATTGGCAGCGGCAGTCACAAGTAATAACCAAATTACCCACTCAAAAGGATTTAAACGTCGTGCGAGTGGCTCAATACTTTGGCTGGTTAAATTGTGCTTTGCAAAACTGGGTATACGTAAACGCGTACTGGCATTACTTGCTGCGGGTTTTAATAGTAAAAGTAATAAAGGTAAGGGTATTAATAAAAATAACCATGGCCAGCTAAATTCAAACATGTACTGACTCCTTTATTTTAAATTGCTTAATACCTTGGCGAAATTTTTCGCACAGTGTTGTATCTTTTTGGCTGGGATTATATAGGCTTAGTATTTCTTGTTCTGTAAAGTTCAAACCGGTGAGTGTATTAAGTGTTGTGCACCATTTAGAGGTAGATTGCGCAGCAAGGCGCTTGTCGTAATATTCAATCACTAAACGTTTTAAAATAATATGCAGTTGCTGAGGATTTTGCTCACTTTGGCTTAATTGTATTGCGTAGCGTTTAGGCTTTTTAAATTTATGTTTTTTGTAAAATATATAAATAGCCGCGCACAGTGCTAAAAACAGCAGTGCAATAATAACCCACCAAGCAGGGGCGAGTGGCCACCAATTAACTTGGTTTGGCGCTATTATATCGTGCAGGCCATCGAGTGGATTGGTTTGCATGGTTATTTTCTCACTAATTGCAGCTCAAGCGGTGTTGCTGCATTGAATGATATTAAATTAAGACCCGATTTAGTTAAGCGATTAAAGCGCGTACTAAATGCTTGCTCAGCATTTTTAGCAAAGCGTTCTCTAAAGCTGTTATCCATTAATGGTAGGGCAAAGTCTTGACCATTTGCATTAACGGTGACTGCTTGCTTAAACGCAGGTAACTGATGCTCAAATGGATCGCTTATGTGGCAACCAATCAGCTCGCAGTGGCGGCTTAATATTTCGAGTTGCTTAAAGCTGGCATCATCCAGAGCATTAAAATCAGACACTAAATACACTAAGCTGCCTGGTTTTGCTAAATGGTTAAGGCGCTTTAGGTTATCGCTAAAGTTGTTAGGGGCTGTTTTATCAATGTTGTTGAGTGCTTGCTGGTGGTTGTCGCATAAATTATGACAAAGCTTAAGCACGGCTTTTTCACGGGCGCTGGGCTTTAACTCCAAATGCGAGTGCTGATTAAACACAATACCGCCAATTCTATCGCCGCGCTGACATGCCGACCATGCAACAAGAGCGCTTATATGCGCAGCTTGCACCGACTTTAACAGTAACTTTGAGCCAAACAGCATTGAGTTTGAAAAATCAGTGAACACAAACACAGGGCGTTCTTTTTCTTCTTGAAAGAGCTTTGTGTGAGTTTCGCCGGTACGCGCAGTAACTCGCCAATCAATAGAGCGAATATCGTCACCTTGCTGATAATGTCGGACTTCGGCAAATTCCATTCCTCGGCCTTTGTGCGGTGCAAGGTATTGCCCTGTTAAGGTATTTTTTATTTTTACCTTAGGGGCAAGTTCAAGCAATTGCGCTTTGGCTTTGTAATACATCAGCTCTTTGAGTGCTAAATTAACACCGTGGCTATGGCTCTGTTTGAGCCATGCTTGGGATTCTAATTGTTTTTGCATAACTTATGGTACGGCTACAAGTTCAACTATACGGCTTATTACTTGATCTTTAGTAATGCCATCGGCTTGGGCTTCGTAACTTAAAATAATGCGGTGACGCAGTACGTTATGCACAACAGCTTGAATGTCATCAGGTGCTACAAAGTCACGGCCTTGAAGCCATGCATGAGCACGAGCACATTTATCAAGTGCTATTGTTGCACGCGGACTTGCACCAAACTCAATCCAGCTACCTAGTTGCGCATCTAATTTAGCGCCTTCACGGGTGGCAATAATAAGTTGTACTAAATATTGCTCAAGTGGCTCTGCTAGATAAAGGCCTAATATTTCTTTACGAGCTGCAAATAAATCGCTTTGACTAATTTTTTGCATTACTGGTTGTTGCTCGTTAAGCGCTTCGCCACGTGTTAAACGTAGTATATCAAGCTCATGCTCTGCGCCAGGGTAGCCAATACTTAGGTGCAGTAAAAAGCGATCCAGCTGGGCTTCTGGTAACGGGTAAGTCCCTTCTTGCTCTAGCGGGTTTTGTGTTGCCATAACTAAAAATAGTTCGCTAAGCGGATAGGTGTTTTTACCCACGGTCACTTGGCGCTCTGCCATGGCTTCTAATAGTGCTGATTGTACTTTGGCTGGTGCACGGTTAATTTCGTCAGCTAAAATTAGGTTGTGAAAAAGAGGACCTTTTTCAAATACAAACTCGCTAGTTTGTTGGCGGTAAATATCGGTGCCTGTTACATCAGCCGGTAATAAGTCTGGCGTAAACTGTACGCGCTGAAACGATCCTTCAATACCTTTAGCAAGTGCATTAACTGCACGTGTTTTTGCAAGCCCAGGAGGGCCTTCTACTAATAAGTGACCATCAGCTAAAATAGCAATAAGTAGCGCTTGTGTAAGCTCTGGCTGGCCAATGATTTGTGTATCTAAGTACGTTTTTAATTGTGAAAATGCGTTAGCTGCCATAATAAGTGGACTGTCCTCGTCAGCTGGGTTTGTACCTAATAGTGTTAGGTGATAAATACTGACCTATTTATAAGGTTTATAATTGGGTAACTCAAGAGTTAGACTGTATTTTTTAAAATAGTTCGTTATTTTTTAACGATTTTTAGCGTACCACAAAACTTTGTAAATGCGTCTAAAAAAGCCTATTGTGATAGTCGTAATTAAACACTATTTATATAAATTTGTGTTTATCTATTGGCTTTAGTACACGGGTTGTTTAGAATCGAGGAAAACAAACAGGTCAGACCTGTCAGCGGGAGAGCATAAATGTCTGAGCAAAACATACTAAAAACACCAAAGGGCGACCGTATTGCCATAGTTAGCGGCTTACGTACACCTTTTGCAAAGCAAGCAACAGCGTTTCACCATGTACCTGCACTTGATATGGGTAAATTGGTGGTTAACGAAATGCTTGAACGATTAAATTTCAACAAGTCAGAAATTGATCAACTTGTATTTGGTCAAGTAGTGCAAATGCCAGAAGCGCCAAATATTGCACGTGAAATTGTATTGGGCACAGGTATGCCGGTATCGGTCGATGCATATTCTGTATCGCGCGCATGTGCTACCAGCTTTCAGGCTATTGCTAATGTAGCTGAGTCTATTATGGCGGGATCTGTAAGTGTAGGTATTGCAGGTGGCGCAGATTCGTCATCAGTATTGCCAATTGGTGTTAGTAAAAAGCTAGCAGGCAGCTTAGTTGATTTAAATAAAGCGCGTACGCTTGGTCAACGTTTAAAAATATTTTCAAAACTGCGCTTAAAAGATTTATTACCAGTGCCTCCTGCAGTTGCAGAGTACTCAACAGGCCTTTCAATGGGACAAACTGCTGAGCAAATGGCTAAAACACATAATATTAGCCGTGAAGATCAAGATGCGTTAGCGCATCGTTCTCACTCACTTGCAACGCAAGCATGGGCTGATGGAAAGTTAAAAGATGAAGTAATGACGGCACATTTGCCGCCATATAAAAGCTTTATTTCAGAAGACAACAACATTCGTAAAAACTCAACGGTTGAAGGCTACGCCAAGCTTAAACCTGTTTTTGACCGTCAGCACGGTACTGTTACCGCCGCAAATGCAACACCATTAACTGATGGTGCAGCGGCCGTACTTATGATGAGCGAAAGCAAAGCAAAAGCACTAGGCTATGAAATACTAGGTTACGTACGTAGCTTTGCATTTTCGGCAATTGGTGTAGAAAAAGACATGTTAATGGGCCCAGCTCATTCAACGCCTATTGCACTAGATAGAGCGGGTATTACGCTTGCTGATTTAGATTTAATTGAAATGCACGAAGCGTTTGCATCGCAAACACTTGCCAATATGAAAATGTTTGCTTCAGACAAGTTTGCACAAGATCATTTAGGTCGCAGCAAAGCAATTGGCGAAATTAACATGGATAAGTTTAACGTTAACGGCGGCTCTTTAGCATATGGTCACCCATTTGCAGCAACAGGTGCACGCTTAATTACGCAAAGCTTACACGAGCTTAAACGTCGTGGTGGCGGTTTAGCATTAACAACAGCGTGTGCTGCTGGTGGTTTAGGTGCAGCCTTTGTATTGGAGAGCGCGTAATGACAGATTCAGTATTTAATTTAGCGGTAGATGAAAACAAAATTGCCGTAGTAACGATTGATGTGCCGGGTGAGAAAATGAATACCCTGCGCAGCAGTTTTGCCGATGATTTAAAAGCATTACTAGAAGACGCTAAGTCGCAAAATGTAAAAGGCATGGTATTTATAAGCGGAAAAAGCGATAACTTTATTGCTGGCGCCGATGTAAAAATGCTCGATAGTGTTCAAAAGCGTGAAGATGCTTTAGCTATTAGCGAGCTATGTCATCAAGCGTTTTTTGATATGACAAAACTGCCATACACAACAGTAAGTGCGATTCATGGCGCTGCATTAGGTGGTGGTTTAGAGTTTGCTTTAGCATGTGATTACCGTGTTGGTACCGACAGTGATTTAACAAAAATTGGCTTACCAGAAGTACAACTTGGTTTACTTCCTGGTGGCGGCGGCACCCAACGCTTAACTAAAATTGTTGGTATTCAAAAAGCACTAGAGTGGATGCTAACAGGTAAACAAATTCGTCCTACGCAAGCTAAAAAAGCAGGCGTGCTTGATGATTGTATACCGCACAGTGTGCTGCTAAAAGTTGCAAAAGAATTTGCGACTAAGAAAAAGCCACAAGCAAAAGAGCCAAAGCTCGACAATATTAGTAAATTACTAGAGTCAAACCCGTTTGGTCGTAATTTTATCTTTAAAAAAGCAAAAGAAAACGTACTTAAAAAAACGGGCGGGCACTACCCAGCACCACTCGCTATTATTAAAGCAGTGCGAGCTAGTGTAGAGCTTGATGAGCTAAAAGCGTATAAAACAGAAGCTGAAAGCTTTGCTACACTTGTAATGAGTGACGAATCTAAAGCGCTTCGCGGTATTTTCTTTGCAACGACTGAAATGAAAAAAGAGTGGCGCAATGATGACGCACCCGCAATAAGCAAAACTGCTGTTTTAGGTGGTGGACTAATGGGCGCAGGCATTGCGCACGTAAGTGCTGTTAAAGCTAAAGTACCGGTACGTATTAAAGATGTAGCAGAGCAGGGCATTAGTAATGCAATGAGCTACACCTATAAAATTTTAGATAAGCGTCTTAAGCGTCGTATTATGTCTAAAGCTGATGTGCAGTTAACGATGAACCGTATTACAGGTACAACTGACTACAGTGGCTTTAAACACATTGATTTAGTAATAGAAGCGGTGTTTGAAGACCTTGCACTTAAGCAAGGTATGGTTGCAGACGTAGAGCAGCAATGCCAAGCAAATACAATTTTTGCAAGTAACACGTCATCATTACCAATATCGCAAATTGCAGCGCAGGCAGCACGTCCTGAAAATGTAATTGGCTTGCATTACTTTTCACCAGTGGAAAAAATGCCATTAGTGGAAATTATTCCACACGAAGGTACGTCTCAAGAGACCATTGCCCGCGTTGTTAACTTTGCACGTAAGCAAGGTAAAACGCCAATTGTTGTAAAAGACATGGCTGGGTTTTACGTAAACCGTATTTTAGCGCCTTATTTAAACGAGGCTGCTAATTTGATGCTTGCGGGTGAGCCAATCGAAAAGATTGATGCAGCGCTTGTTGAGTTCGGTTTTCCGGTAGGACCGCTGGCTCTACTTGATGAAGTAGGTATTGATATTGGCTCTAAAATTGCTCCAATTCTTGAAAAAGAATTAGGTGAGCGTTTTAAAGGCCCTGATGCATTTATGCGTATGATTGATTCAAAACGCCTTGGCCGTAAATCGGGTCGTGGTTTTTATGAATACGATAAAAAAGGCAAAAAGGTTGATGAGTCAGTTTACGAACTATTGGGTGTTACCCCGGCTCCACGTTTAAACAAGAGCGAAATTGCTAAGCGTTGTGTATCGCAAATGCTTAACGAAGCAGTACGCTGTTTAGATGATGGCATTATTGCCAGCCCACGTGATGGCGATATCGGTGCAATATTTGGTATTGGTTTTCCACCATTTTTAGGTGGCCCGTTTAGCTATATGGATAAATTAGGCGCAAGTAAAATAAGCTCTGATATGTCTACATTAGCTAACAGCGATGCTAACTTTGCACCATGTGAATCACTGGTAACAATGGCAAGCTCTGGTGCTACTTTTTATAACGCAACACATGTTGAGGTTGTAGCTCCTGAAGTACAAAGCACTGAGTCACAAGAGCAAAGTGTAACTGAGCCTGAAGTTACCAAAGAGATTGAAACGAAAGAATAAAGTTTCTGCTATCTAAAAAAACCGCATTTAAATGCGGTTTTTTTATAGTTTTTATAAATAAATG
>NZ_WTKW01000165.1:0-9277 GCF_011378745.1 Pseudoalteromonas sp. Z1A6 | reverse complement strand
ACTATGCTTTTTTATACGGGTGGGTTTTAAGCCAGTGCTCGGCTATTTGTTCGCGCGTGGCAAACCAAACCTGATCATGCGAGCGGGCATACTCTAAAAATCGTGCGAGGGCTTTAATTCGCCCAGGGCGGCCAATTAAACGGCAATGCAAACCTATCGACATCATTTTTGGTGTGTTTTCACCTTCTGGGTCTCCTTCCTCGTATAGCGTATCGAATGCATCTTTTAAATAATTATAAAACTGATCGCCGGCATTAAAACCTTGCACAGCTGCAAAGCGCATGTCGTTTACATCAAGCGTGTAGGGCACAATGAGTTGTGGCTTGTTTTCTTTAATACTGTAAAACGGTAAATCGTCGCTGTAATCGTCAGCGTCATATAAAAATGTGCCATTTTCTACCACAAGAGCTGCAGTATTAGGGCTTGTGCGCCCGGTGTACCAGCCTTTGGGCTTTTTACCTGTGAGCTTTTTAATGACATCAATTGCTTGTTGCATATGCTCGCGCTCGGTTTGCTTATCTATATTTTGATAATTAATCCAGCGCAGGCCATGGCTTGCAATTTCGTGGCCCGCTTCAACAAAGGCTTTAGCTACATCAGGGTGGCGCTCAAGGGCCATCGCCACTGCAAAAATGGTGACCGGTATATCGTATTTTTTAAATAGTTTAAGTAAACGCCATACACCCGCTCGCGAGCCATATTCGTAAATAGACTCCATGCTTATATGGCGGTCTTCTACGTGCGGGGCACTGACTATTTCAGATAAAAACGTTTCTGCGGCTGTATCACCATGTAATACACAGTTTTCGCCGCCTTCTTCGTAATTAAGCACAACTTGTACGGCAATACGTGCTTTATTGGGCCAATTTGCATGCGGCGCATGTGGGCCATAACCAATTAAGTCTCGCGGGTAATCAGTTTTAATATGATCAGCCATATTATTTATCCTTATTTAACAAGGTTAACCAAAGTCCTAACGCTTCGCGCTCTGCGTCTGTCATTTTGGTCATATTAGCCAGTGGCATGTCTTTAGTTATTACGGCGCGGGTATGAATAAGCGCGCTGGCTTTTTTTACATCATTGATAGAGTCGAGCTTAAAACCAAGTGGCGCTGTTTGAAAAAGCTCAGAAGTAGGTGTTTCACTGTGGCACTGCGTGCAATGTATATTAATTATATTCCACGCTTCTGAGTCGCTAATACTCGCCTGTAAAGAGGCATTTTTATCGGTGTTTGGTGAGCTTGTAGGCCAAGGAGATATGGCCAGCATAAGGGTAAAAAAGGCGGCAATACCACTTACAAGTACCGAAGGCTTATTAACACCTTGATGTTTTAAATTAAAAAAGTGGCGTATCCACATGCCAATACCAAATAACGCAATTAATATAAGCCAGCCAAAGCTGTGGCTGTAGGTATAAGGAAAGTGATTGCTAAGCATAATAAATACCACTGGTAGCGTGGCGTAGTTATTATGAATAGAGCACATTTTTGCCTTTAAGCCCGGGAGCGATTCAGGAATACGGCCAGCTTCTACCTCGCTTACCATGTAGCGCTGCCCTGGCATAATAATGTGATACACATTGCCCACCATACACGTGCCAATAAGTGCACCTACATGAATATACACAGCGCGGTCGCTAAATAATTGGTCAACCCCGTAAGTCCAAAGAGCTAATATTCCAATAACTACAGCAATAAACGCTTTACCATTTTCAACCAGTGGGCTTTTGCACAATAAACGATAAACCCCATAACCAAAGCCTATAAAACCAAGGGATGCGCCAATTGCGGCAAATTTACTTAGCTCACTTTTACTGTTATCAATTAGGTATACATCGGCGCCAACATAGTAAAGTAAGCTAAATAATAAAACACCGGTGATCCAGGTTGTGTACGCTTCCCATTTAAACCAGTGCAGGGTGTGCGGCATTTCTTCAGGGCCGTTTTGATACTTAGCTACTTCATAAAAGCCACCGCCGTGCACGGCCCATAAATCGCCTTTTATGCCTTTATCTTGTTTCCACTGTGGCGGCGTTTGTAAGTTGTTATCAAGCCACGCAAAATAAAACGAAGCGCCAATCCATGCTATGCCCGCAATTACATGAAAATATCGCAGTACTAAATGAGCAAGCTCAAATAAATAGTTTTCCATTATGTTAAGCCTCTTCTAATTGCGGTGTGTGGGTTGCTGAGAACTGCTCTTTTTCATCGCGCTTATACACGGTTTTACCCATAATGTAGGTTTGTTCTATGCAGCGGTCATCGCCTAGCATCATCATGGCAAAAAGTTGCTCATGCAGTGTTTTTGCATGACCAATTCTGAACTTTAAAAACGGGGTAGCCGCATAATCCATTACAATAAAATCGGCTTCACAACCTATTTCAAAGTTACCTATGGTGCCTTCTAAATCAAGTGCTCGTGCACCGCCTAAAGTGGCGAGATACATCCCTTTAAATGCAGAAAACTTTTGGCCTTGTAACTGCTGGATTTTGTACGCTTCGTTACCTGTTTGCAGCATAGAGAAGCTTGTTCCTGCGCCCACATCGGTGCCCATGCCTACGTTAATTCCGTGTTCTTCACAGGCTTTTAAATTTAATAAGCCAGAGCCTAAAAATAAGTTAGAGGTAGGGCAGTGCGATATTGCCGCATTGTTATCGGCAAGGCAGCAAAGCTCACGCTCAGATAAATGAATGCTATGGGCAAATACCGAGCGTTTACGTACCATTTTTGCTTGCTCGTACACGCCTAGGTAATCTTCGGCATCTGGAAATAACCCTTTTACCCATTCGCACTCGTCTTTGTTTTCAGATAAGTGCGTATGCAGGTAGGTGTCGGGGTATTCTTCTAATAACTGAGTGCATTTTTTAAGTTGCTCTGGGGTTGATGTAGGCGCAAAGCGTGGCGTTACCGCATAGCTTAGCCTATCAACATTGTGCCATTTTTCGATGAGTGCTTTTGATTGATCGTAACTGGTTTGCGCACAATCTGATAAATCATCAGGGCAGTTTCTATCCATCATTACCTTACCGGCAATCATGCGTAAATTACGTTTTTGTGATTCGTTAAAAAATGCATCCACCGATTGCGGGTGCACAGTGCCAAATACTAAAGCGGTGGTGGTGCCGTTTCGTAGTAGCTCGTCTAAAAAGCGATTAGAGATTTCTTTTGAATAATGCTCACAGGTAAACTTTTTTTCGGTTGGGAAGGCATATTCGGTGAGCCAGCTTAAAAGCTGCTCGCCATACGCGCCTACCATTTCGGTTTGCGGCAAATGTATGTGGGTATCTATCATGCCGGGCATAACCAATTTGCCATCGTGGCGAATAATAGTGGCTGATTTATCTAAGCTTGGCAGTATGTCTTGCTCGTAACCAAGCTTAACTACTTTGCCTTGTTGAATAACTAACGCGCCTTTTTCAAAATAGCGATGGGCGTTGTCGCCTGCTATGGCAGGGTCGTCTACAAAATCGAGTATGTTGGCACAAACTACTGTTAAGTTATTATTGTTTTGCGTGCTCATTATTAGCTGCCTCTGTACGTTGAGTAGCCAAATGGGCTAAGTAATAACGGAATATGATGATGCTTTTTATCTTGTAATCTAAAGGTAATTTGCGCCTCTGGGTAAAACGCTGGGGTAGGTTGATTTTGATAATAACTATCTAAATCAAATACTAGCTTATAGGTTGCAAATTCTATCTCTGTATTTAGCCAGTCGGTAATACGCCCATCGCTATCGGTTGTGCCTTGGGTTAGTTGCACCCATTCGTTATTTGTAAGTTTAAATAGCTTAACAGCAACGTTTGCTGCTGGTTTTCCTGTGCTGGTATCGAGTATATGGGTGGTTATAGGGCTTTTTTTCATACTTTTATTCATAGCAATGACTCCAATCTTATTTTTGTTATTTTGGCTTGTTCGCCCGCGGCAATATTTAGCTCTGTACTGCGGGTGTTGTGTATGCGCTGCTCTATCAGCTCAAGCATTTGTTCGGCCGTTTTACCGCTGGCGCACACAATAAAAATAAAGCCAAACTTGTTCAGGTACTCTTTATTAAGGGCAATCATTTTGGTAAGTACGGCTTCGTTTGCTTTGCTCATACCTGATTGCTCATGCCCCGCTTTTTGTGCTGTAGCGGCGTACTTTTTACTTAATGTTGATAAATCACCTATTTGCGGGTGGCCTTCAAAAGCGGCTAAATAATCGCTCTCACCTAGGCAATTCCAAACGCTTTGCGCGCTTTCAAATAGGTGTTGCTGGTTTTTAAACGGGCGAATGTTTAGCATACCGCTTACCCAACTTGGTGCCGCGCAACAGTGCTCTAACGCTTGGTGAGCTTGAGCTTCATTTAGGTTGTTAATTTTTAAGCTACTCATGCGTTTACTTCCTCTTGCGTGGTGCTAATTAAGGCATTTTTTAGTGTGCGCCATTGCAAGCCTTGGCGTTTTGGTACTTGGGTTTGCATAGCTTGATAAAGGCCAATTAACTGCCCGCTAATTGATATTGCTACTTCCATAGGGAGCTTGCCTGTTACATTTTCAAGCCCAACAGGGCAGGTCATTTGCTGTATTTGGTCGGTTGTAAAATCGCGATGTGCTAGGCGTTGTTTAAAACGTTTTGCTTTAGTGTCAGAGCCAATTACACCGAGCCAATTGGCATCGGCGCGTTTAATAATGGCTTGGGTGAGTGCAAAGTCGAGCTGGTGGTTGTGGGTCAGTATTAAGTAATTGTTAGCTTTAGGGGCACGTTTTACTTGTTCTGTTGGCTCTTCATCAACCACTTTTACTACATTATTAGGGATTGATTGCGGGAATACATCGGCGCGGCTATCTATCCAGCGTATGCGCATAGGCAGCTGTGCCAATATACCAATAAGTGCTTGTGCTACATGACCTGCGCCATAAATGTCGAGGGTAAAGCGCTCGCATTGCATACATTCAAGCATAACGGTGGCAGCTCCGCCGCAGCACTGGCCTAAATTTGCACCTAGGTTAAATTGCTCAATTACTTGGGCGGCTTCGCTTTTGGCAAGTAGTTCGCGGGCTTTTTCTATTACTACGTATTCAAGGTGGCCACCGCCAAGTGTGTCGTAAATATGCTCGCCGCTTATTACCATTTTAGAGCCTGTGCTACGCGGGGTTGAGCCATTTGTGCCAAGTACCGTGGCAATAACATAATTAGTGCCGCTTTGTTCGTGCTCGTTTATAGCCTGTGCCCAATTTTGCGTATGAAAACCCTGAAACGACTCATTTAAATTAGCCATGTTGCTGCTCCTTAAACCAGCTAGCGGTTTGCTCTATTGCATTAAGTACTCGCTCGGGTGTTGCTGGCGTATCAAGTGGGGCTGAGTATTTGTAATCAGCCACACTGCTTATGGCATTACGAATAGCACTCCACACACTAAAGGCCAACATAAACGGCGGCTCGCCTACTGCTTTTGATCTAAATACGGTAGTTTCTGGGTTGGCTGAGTTATATAAATTTACGTTAAATTCGGCCGGGGTATCGCCAATGGCTGGTATTTTGTAGTTGGCTGGGCCAAAGCTTGCAAGCTGGCCTTTATCATTCCATTGTAAGTCTTCGGTTGTTAGCCAGCCCATGCCTTGCACAAAGGCGCCTTCAATTTGCCCTATATCAAGTGCTGGGTTAATTGAGCTGCCTACATCGTGGAGTATATCAACGCGGGTTACCGTATTTTCGCCGGTTAGGGTATCTACTTCTACTTCACTGAGTGCTACGCCGTGAGCGTAGTAAAAAAATGGCCGGCCTTCGCCTTTAGCTCTATCATAATGAATTTTAGGGGTGGCGTAATAACCGGTAGATGAAAGCGATATACGGTTCATGTAAGCAAGGTTTGCCAGTTCGCTAAAGCTAATTTCGCCTTTACTAAAGGTAATTAAGTTATCTTTAAATACAATACTGTTGCTATCTACTTCAAAGTGCTCGGTAATAAAATTAATTAAGCGCTCTTTTATTGTGTTTACTGCATTTAGCGCCGCCATACCGTTTAAGTCGGTACCGCTTGAGGCCGCTGTTGGTGAGGTGTTTGGTACTTTGTCGGTACGCGTAGCACTAATACTTACCGCGTCAAAATCAACCCCAAAGCCATGGGCCACAATTTGTGCAATTTTGGTGTTGAGCCCTTGGCCCATTTCGGTGCCGCCATGGTTTAAGTGAATTGATCCATCACTATATACATGCACTAATGCACCGGCTTGGTTTAAGTGTTGTACCGTAAACGAAATGCCGTATTTAACCGGCGTCATCGCAAGGCCTTTTTTTATAATAGGGGATGATGCGTTAAAGGCTTTAATAGCGGCTTTGCGTTCCCAGTAGTCACCCGATTTCTCAAGCTGGCTTATCATATCTATTAAAATATGTTGCTCTACGGTTTGATGGTACGGCGTGGTATCGCGGCCTTTTTTGTATAAATTGAGTTTTCTGATCTCAAGCGAATCTTTACCTAACTTAGCGGCTATATCGTCCATTATTAGCTCGCCCATAATCATCCCTTGCGGGCCACCAAAGCCTCTAAATGCGGTATGGCTTACGGTATTCACTTTACAGCGATTGCCTTTAATTGTCGCGGCTGGGTAGTAGTAGGCGTTGTCGGCATGAAACATGGCGCGGTCTACAATTGCATCCGATAAATCAGGCGAGTAGCCACAAAATCCGTTTACGGTAATATCGGCACCTTCTATTAAACCATTTTCGTCAAACCCTACATGGTATTGATTATAAAAAGGGTGGCGCTTACCGGTAAGTTTAAAGTCGTCGCTGCGGGCTAAGCGCATTTTAACTGCGCAGCCAAGGTAGTAAACCGCAAGGGCAGCAAGGCAAGCCCATGGTGCGCCTTGGGTTTCTTTGCCACCAAAAGCACCGCCCATACGGCGGGTTTCTACGTTTACAAAGCTAAATGGCTTTTTTAAAATTTTAGCAACTAAGTGTTGAACCTCTGTTGGGTGTTGCGTAGAGCACTGAACATGAATGCCCCCGTCGTTATCAGGTTGCGCAAGTGCTATTTGCCCCTCAAGGTAAAAGTGTTCTTGGCCGCCTATGTTTATTTCGCCTCTAAGCTGGTGGGCTGCATTATTAATAGCTTGCTCACTATTACCACGGTTAAGAGAATGGGGCGGCCTTACCCAATGTTCTTTGCTAATGGCTTCTTTAATATCGAGTATGGGTGTAGTTTGCTCGCACTCTATAACCACTAAGCGAGCAGCGCGACGCGCTATTTCATAGGTGTCGGCAACCACTACTAATACCGGTTGTCCGTGATATTGAATTTCATGGCTGGTCAGCAGTACATCACCAGGAAATACCGGGCCAATATCTAATTTACCCGGTACATCTTCGGCCGATAAAATACGTTGAACGCCTTTAACTGCCAGTGCGTGACTTGTATCTATTGATTTAATAAAGCCACTTGTAACAGGGGCGAGCACTGGGTAGGCATGTAGGCAGCCGTAAGGCTCAGGGTTATCGTCGGCAAAATTTGCACTGCCACAAACTTGTTTAATAGCGCTTTCGTGATATTTCGATTGGCCGACGCTACCACCTTGCGCTTTTAGTTTATCCATTTCAAAGTGACGCATGTGAGATCCTCGTAATGGCAATGTTGTTATTATTTTTACTGCTACTTGGCTGTGCATCGCAAAACTCAATACCAATGCGTTGTAATAAGTTTTTGCTTACCGTAGTGCGGTAATGCGCACTGCTTCGTACATCGCTCATGGGCGTAAAGTCATCGTTAATAGCCGTTGCTGCGTCTATAAAACTACTTACTTGTAATGATTGAGATATCAGCTTTTGCTCAATATGCTGCGCGCGCTTAGGAATAGCTGCCATACCGCCCATAGCGCAGCGGGCTTGCGTAATCATGTTTTGTGAATGCTCTATAGCAAGCACTAAGCACACGGTAGATATATCGTCTTCAAAGCGTTTTGATATTTTATGACACGCCAGTTTTAGTGACTCTGGGCGCTTTGGGATGGTGAACTTACTAATTACTTCATCGCTTTTAAGAACCGTTTTTTTGTAATCAATAAAGTAGTCGGCAACTTTAATAGTGCGCGTACCAGTGCTGCTTAATAAATCCATTGATGCATTAAGCGCGATTAAAAGTGGAGCTGGATCGCCAATAGGAGAGGCATTTCCTATGCTGCCACCGAGTGTGCCGCTGTTTCTTACTTGGCTTGATCCTAAGCGTTCAAAAAGCTCTTTTGACTCAGGGTAGTAATTGTAAAATGCCTCAACAAATTGGCTATAAGGTAGTGCTGCACCAATGTGTAACTCACCGTTATTATCTGCCAAGGTGCAAAGATCCTTTACTTGGCTAAGGGAGATAATTACATCTGGTAAGAGCATGTTTTGGCTAAGCTCAATGGCAAAGTCGGTGCCACCAGCAACTAAATGTGCATAAGGATAAAGCGCTTTTAGCTCAACAAGTTGCTGGGCAGTTTGTGGTAAGTAAAATTTGCGAGGACCATTTTTTAAAAATGGAATATCGTCATCATATTGCGTATTAAGTGATACTTTAAATTGAGCGGCCATTGCTGAGTACGGTTCAGCTTTACGTTCATAGCTATAGGCTTTTTCGGCTGCAAGTAATATAGGGCTATAACCTGTACAACGGCATAAGTTACCGCCAAGTGCATGAATAACCGCTTTTTTACCAGGGTACGTTGGCTCATTAATATAAAGAGCCAACAAACTCATTATTATACCGGGCGTGCAAAATCCACATTGCGAACCATGGCACTCTACCAGTGCACGTTGTACAGGGTGTAAATCGGTTAAGTTTGGGTATAAGCCAGTAGTCACAGCCTCTACCGTTACTATATGTTTTGCATGCGCATTGCCTAATAGCAATAAGCAGCTGTTCATTGTTTTGTATTGCCAACTAGTTTGCCCGTTTGCATTTATACGCTCTTCACCCACTAAAATTGTGCACGCGCCACAGTCGCCAGTTGCACATCCTTCTTTGGTGCCCACTTTCCCTTTTTTGGTGCGTAGCCAGTCCAAAATGGTGAGACTTGGCGAACATTCTTGTACTTCAATTGGCGTGTTATTTAATAAAAATTGAATCACACAGACCCCCTTAATTTTTATAAAGCCCTGATACATAAAGGCTTGGCGTATGTTTTTTCTTGTTGTTTGCGCACGGGTAACAAAAATACTTTTTAATATTAGTAAGTTTATTGCAGTTACTATGCCATTGTTGACCGCTTGGTCAGCTAATAGTTTGGGGCGGCTAAATTATCGAGGCATAGGTAATAACGGCG
>NZ_WTKW01000164.1:0-9344 GCF_011378745.1 Pseudoalteromonas sp. Z1A6 | reverse complement strand
CCCACTTTTGAATATTGCTCATTCTAAGAGCTTTAATATTCAGAGGATCAAAATGTTAAACAAGGAAAAAACAATGAAAAGTAAATATTTGGTTATGGTTGCGGCGGCAATGTCTTTTAGTGCTTTAGCTGCAGCGCAAATTGTAGACGGTAGTTCAGATAACAAGCAGCAAAGTAATAATACGTCTCAGGCTCCTGTTAAAAGTGAAGAATATAAACAACAACTTGCACAGCTTCTAAAAAGTGCTGCTGGGGCAAAAAGTGATACCCCTGAACTTTTAAACCAAGCTGCGCAAGGCATTCAAGATTGGCACTTGAATAGAGACAAACTTACTGGTTTTGAAGAAGCTGAAATCAAACTACAAAGCTTTAGGCTGCTAAATCACGTTTACTCTAAACTTGAGCAATATGAAGACATATTGAGTGCTTACGAAAAATGGTACGAGCCGGGCAGTAACCCACCTTACTTTTTAAAAAATTCACTAGCAACGGCCTATATACAGCTAGGGCGTTATGAGCTTGCTGTTGCAGAGCTTGAAGATTTAGCAAAACAGCTTGAAGGTAAGCTACATGTTGGCTCTGCTGATAACTTAGCACTGGCATACATTTACCTTGCTGATTACGATAAAGCGTTAAAAACCCTAGAGCAGGTTGATGAAAAAGACAATGTATACGGAAATATCCTTAAATATTATGTTTATGATAAACAAAATAACCGTAAAAAGATGGATGAAATTAAAAGTAAAATTCCAGAAGTATTTGCAGTTACCCCCGCGTTATTACCACAAAGCGGTGTACCTGGTTCGCAATTGTTGAGATTGCTATAAATACACACTGTAATGAGGCTCAGTTTTTGAGCCTCTATTTAACAATTAGTTACTACTTTAAATCTGCTCGTGGTGTTTCTAAAATCGTTTTTTTTTCATCTTCAGATAATATTATCCAATCAAAAATTTCTTCGTTGGTACGCCCACACCCGGTGCAGTAACCGCTGCGCCTTTCGCATATTCCTAGGCAATCAGTTTTAAATTTAGATGGTTTTTTGTTTTGATTTAATTGGCGCATTATTAAAGTCCTAACGGTGGTGCAATTTCAAAGCGAGTAGTGAACCCATTACCTTCTTGATTGGTAGAGAGTGTAATGACAGGGGTTTTAGTATCAAGTACAAAGGTGCTGTAAATTGAACTTGCTGTTTCTTTTTGGCTTTCAAACCAACCTGTTGTGGTTAAGCATTGGCGTAATTTCTTAGCCAGTTTTTGATGAGACTTTACGGTTTGCGTTTGTGTATTAACAGGTGTTTGGCATTGGTAGCTTGCTTGCTCTGACTTATTTAAAGTAACCGTACAGGTTGCTCCAATAATATGAGTATTAGTACGCCATTGATTAGTAAACTGGTTATTTACTTTATCTGTTTTGATTGAATTAAAACCAGACTCATAACCATTTATTAGGTTATTTATGGTGCTGCATTCATCGGGTGTTACTGTGGTTTTTACAGACTGATTCGTTGTAGTCTGATTAGTTTTGCTGGTACAGCCCGCTAAAATAAACGCGATAACTAAAATAAATACGACAATAGAAGGAGTAATATAGTTTTTCATAGTTCACAGTAACCGATTAATTTAGCCACGCACTATATCACACGTGATTTACTGTAAAAATAAAAAGGCCCATATAAATATGAGCCTCTTTGTTAGTCACAACTAATGCTATTTATGGCGACCTTGCAAGCATTTAACTACATCTTCAAGGGCTAAACCTTGGCGTTGTAGTAATACTGTCAGGTGATAAATTAAATCAGCAGATTCGTTTGTTAGCTCATCGTTATCGTGTTTCATAGCGGCAAGGGCAACTTCTACGCCTTCTTCACCTACCTTTTGACAACTACGGCTTAAGTCTTTTGCAAATAATGAGGCTGTGTAGCTTTTTTCAGGGTCGTCATTTTTACGCGCAACAATCACATCTTCTAACTGTGCTAAAAAGCTTAAACTTGGTTTTGCTTCATCACCAAAACAGCTTTGTGTGCCTAAGTGGCACGTTGGGCCTTCTGGGTTGGCAAGTACTAAAATTGAATCGTAGTCACAATCGGTATGCACAGATACTACATTTAAGTAGTTTTCTGATGACTCACCTTTAGTCCATAAACGCGATTTTGAACGCGAGTAAAACGTTACTTTATTACTCTCAAGCGTAACGTTTAGTGCTTCGCTGTTCATAAAGCCTTGCATTAAAATAACACCCGAGCGGGCATCTTGAATAATAGCAGGGATCATGTCACTTTTAGCGAAATCGACTTGAGCTTGGTTTTGTTGTGTTACTTGCATAATCTTGCTGCCACTTGGTTATCTGTTAAAAATTGTTTTAGTTCGCCAATGTTAATCACATTTTTATGAAAAACGCTGGCGGCTAGTGCACCATCTACTTTGCTTTGTTTAAATACATCAACAAAATCTTGCATACTACCCGCACCGCCAGAGGCGATTAAAGGAATGTCACACAGCTCGCGAATTTTACTTAGTTGCTCGTTGTCGTAACCGTTACGAACGCCATCTTGGTTCATACAGTTTAATACAATTTCGCCTGCGCCTAGGTCTTGTACGCGTTTAACCCATTCTTGTGTTTTATAGCGTGTACGGCTTGATGCATTAGGATCGCCGGTCAATTGATACACTAAATACTCGCCGGTAATTTCATCAAAAAAGCTGTCAATGCCGACTACAACACATTGCTTGCCAAACTCATCGTGTAATTCTTTAATAAGTTTAGGGCGTGCAATAGCAGGGCTGTTGATGCTTATTTTGTCTGCACCGCGCTCTAAAACACGCGCTGCATCAGCCACTGACTTAATACCGCCGGCTACACAAAATGGAATATCGATATTACGTGCAATACTCTCTACCCAGTTTACATCAAGTAGGCGTTTTTCAACGCTTGCACTGATCTCGTAAAAAACCAGTTCATCGGCGCCGGCTTCGCTATAGGCTTTAGCCATTGTTAAAATATCGCCAACTATTTCATGGCCTTTAAACTTAACGCCTTTAACTACTTGGCCGTCTTTAACGTCTAAACATGGGATTATGCGTTTTGATAACATGCCAATGCCTCCTCAACGCTAAATGCGCCATCAAGCAGAGATTTACCCAAAATAACGCCGCCCACACCAAGCTCTTTAAGCTTTTTAATGTCATCTAGTGAGCTTACGCCCCCTGAGGCTTGCACTTTAATTGTGCTGTTGTGGCGAGTTAAGTCTTCGTAAAGCTCAAACGATGGTCCAGTCATGGTGCCATCTTTACTGATGTCCGTGCATAAAAAGTCGATAACACCTAAGCCTACATAAAAATCTACCAGCTCAAGTAAACCAAATTCAGATTCACTTAACCAACCGTGCGTAGCAGGTGCCCAGCCCGTGGCTGTTTTATTTACATCAAGGGCAATTACAAAGTGCTCTGCGCCAAATTGTTCAATCCAGGTTTTTACTTGTTCACGTTTTTCTACTGCCATTGAACCAATAACAACTTGGTTTGCACCGGCTTTTAGCCAATCACTTACATCTTGCTCCGAGCGAATACCGCCACCCACTTGGTAAGGTACGTTAAGTGCTTTGGTTGCAGCTTGAATATGTTTCCACTGCTTTTTACTTGGATCGCGTGCACCTTCTAAATCAACAAGGTGTAGTTTACCTGCGCCACTGTCGGCGTATTCTTTTAAACGCGCGCCAAGTTCGAAAGGGTAAAACTGTGCTGTGTCGTATTTACCTTGGTACAAGCGCACAATTTGATTTTGTAATACGTCTAATGCTGGAATAATCACAAATAATCTCTTTTTTGTTAGTTAATGGGCAGCTTACAACTGCCAATCAACAAAATTTTGTAATAAACGTGCGCCAACTTTCGCGCTACGCTCTGGGTGAAATTGCATGCCCGCGTAATTGTCTTTAGCAACAATGGCTGAAAAGGTTTGACCATATTCGCCGCTCACGAGTGTGGCGTCGTTTACGGTGTGCGCAAAGCTGTGAACAAAATAGACTTGCTCATCGAGCGTTAGCCCTTTAGTTAATGCATGCTCTTTGTTAACGCTTAAGTTATTCCAACCCATATGCGGCGACGTTAAGTTGCCTACATCAAGTGCTTTTACTTGTCCTGGTATTTTACCTAGGCACTGTACGTTACCTTCTTCGGTGCTTTCGCACAGTAACTGCATACCTAAACAAATTCCCATAAGCGGGCGCTGGTATTCATTTATAGCTTGTTGCCAGCCGTTATCGACTAGGCGTTTCATAGCAACCGATGCATGGCCTACACCTGGTAATATAGCGCGCTCAAAACCCGCTAATTGCTCTGGTGAAGTAATTACTGTTGGCGTTTGCCCTAGGCGTTCAAACGCAAAGCGTACTGAATTTATATTGGCACAACCGGTATTAATTATGGCAATCATAAACATCCCTTAGAGCTGGCTGTTTGTTGGGTCGTGTCTTGTGCTACTGCCATACGAAGGGCGCGCGAAAATGCTTTAAATAAGCCTTCTACTTGGTGATGACAGTTACCGTCGCTTACCGATAAAATAAGGCTAATGGCGGCATTATCACTTAAGCTTTTGAAAAAGTGCTCAACCATTTGCACGTCTAAGTCGCCTGCTTTTTCGCGGCTAAAGTTAGCGTTTAATACAAATGATGCACGACCCGATAAATCAATTTGTGCTTCAGCTTTACATTCATCCATAGGAAGCGCAAAACCATAGCGTGCAATTTGCGATTTAGTGCCAAGCGCTTGTTTAAGTGCAACACCAAGAGCAATACCAATGTCTTCAACAAGGTGGTGCTCGTCTATGTGTAAATCGCCTTTGGCTTTAATGTTTAAACCAATGTTTGCGTGCGTGCGAATTTGATCAAGCATGTGATCAAAAAAGCCAAGCCCGGTGTCTATGCTGCCATTTTTAGTTTGATCTAAGTTTATTGCCACATCAATTTGGGTTTCTTTTGTGTTGCGTGTAACACGACCTTCGCGGTTGGCAGTGGTCAATTTAGTTACTATCGCACTCCAATCGCCGTCGTATAAAATACCTTCACAACATAGGTTTTGAGCAAGGCCAATATCAGTTTCACGGTCGCCAATAACAAAAGAGCGCGCTAAATCTACTTTGCCTGAGCGCATAAGCTCGGTAAGTAAGCCCGTTTTAGGTTTACGGCAATCGCAGTTTTGCTCGTTAAAGTGAGGGCAAATTAATACTGTCTCAAAGCTAATGCCTTGGCTTTGCATTATGTCCATCATTTTGTCTTGTGCTATATCAAAGTCAGCAATAGGGAAGCTATCTGTGCCCAAACCATCTTGGTTAGATACCATAACTAAACGGTAACCTGCAGCTTGTAATTGTAACAACGCAGGAATAACACCAGGTAAAAATGCTAGCTTTTCAAGGCTATCTACCTGTTTGTCGGTAATTGGCTCTTCAATGATAGTGCCGTCGCGGTCGATAAATAAATAGGGGTTACTCATGATACTTCGTTTCCTGCTAAAGATGCTGCGGTAGCTGGCGTTTGTAAGCCATCTAACCAAATTTTTACTTGTTCAAGTTCTTGTTCACTGCCAATTGAAATTCGTAGCCAGTCGTCTTCACCGTATAGCGTAAAAGCGCGCATAACCAAACCTTGCTCAAGTGCAATTTTAAAATAGTTTTTATCGGCTAATTTTAAAGTAACAAAGTTACCTTCACCAGTGAGAATTTTTAATGCAGCAGGGGAGGCGTTTAGCCAATCCACTAACTTAGCTTTTAAGCTATTTAAAATAGTAACTTGGCGGCGCATTGATGTAATTGCATCAGGTGCAATTGCTTGCGCTGCAATACTTGCTACTACGCCCGATACCGGATACGGCGCAATGACTTTACGAATTGGCGCTAGTACGCTCGCTTGTGCAAGCGTAAAGCCCGTTCTGAGCCCCGCTAGCGCAAAGGCTTTAGAAAGCGTACGCAAAACCACTACATTACTAAACTCATTAATAAGCTTAGTCGCGCTTTGCTTTGGGCAAAACTCTATATAGGCTTCGTCAACAATAACTAATGCAGAACCCATAAGTGCTGTTGCAATCGCTTTTACTTTATCAAGTGGCGTTAAGCTGCCCGTTGGATTATTTGGGTTACAAATAAATACCAGTTTTGAGCTGCCAACAGCTGCAACTATTTCGTCAGCACTGCCACTTAATAATAATTCTTGGGTAAGCGCGTTAATACCAACGTTGTGTGTATCGGCGGTTACTTTGTACATACCGTAGGTTGGTAAAAATAGCGCAATACTATCTTTGGCTGGCTCACAGTATGTGCGCACTAAAAGCTCAATGCCTTCATCTGCGCCGCGCGTCATTAATACATTTTCGCTTTCAAGCTCTGTATAAGCGGCGTAACGGTCAATAACCAGTTGCGGTTGTGGATCGGGGTAGCGATTTAAATCTTCAATACTCAGTTCAAGGTTTTTAGCATACGGGCTTTCGTTAGCATTTAGCCACGTAGTACCGGTTAGCTTTTCACTTTTTGCAGAGCTGTATGCAGCAAGGGCTGCAATATTCTTAGGTAATAAGCTAGACGCTTGTGCGCTCTCATTGCTCATTTTTAATTGCCTCTAAACGAATTGAAACCGCATTAGCGTGGGCATCAAGGCCTTCTGCATCTGCAAGTGGTAAAATAGCTTTTGAAAGCTGGGTTAAACCACTTTTAGTAATTGTTTGCACTGTGTATGTACGGAAAAAATCAAGCAAGTTTAAGCTCGAGTATGTTGCACTGTAACCATACGTTGGTAACACGTGGTTAGTACCCGATGCGTAATCGCCTGCAGATTCTGGCGTGTAGTCACCTACAAATACTGAGCCTGCGTTTTTAACTTTATCTAGGTATGGTGTTGCATCGCCTAGTTGTAAAATTAAGTGCTCTGGTCCGTACTGCGCCGATACATCAAATGCTTGCTCAATTGAATCAACTAAAATAAGTGAAGAATTGGCGAGCGCTTGCTCGGCTGTTTCTTTGCGGCTCAAATTAGCTAACTGGCGAGTAAGTGCCTGCTGAGTTTGTTTTATTATACTTTCGCTGTTACATAATAAAATAACTTGCGAGTCTGCACCGTGCTCTGCTTGTGAGAGTAAATCGGCGGCTATAAATTCTGGGTTTGCACGTTCATCTGCAATAACAAGTACTTCAGACGGACCTGCTGGCATATCAATTGCCATACCTGGAATAGTTTGCGCAACGAGCTGTTTAGCCATTGTTACAAAGCTATTACCTGGGCCAAATATTTTGTTCACTTTAGGAACCGATTCGGTGCCATAAGCCATTGCTGCAATTGCGCCTGCGCCACCACTTTCTATTAAAGTAGTAATGCCACATAACTTAGCTGCATATAAAATAGCAGGGTTAATCGCTTTATCACCTTGTACCGGTGTAGCAAGTACAACGGTTTTTGCGCCGCTTAACTGCGCTAATACACCCTGCATAATAACCGACGATGGCAGTGGAGCACTGCCACCGGGTACATAAATACCGACTGCTTCGATGGCTTGATATTTCAGTTCACATACAACGCCTGGTTGGGTCGATAATTTAATATCTTTTGGCAATTGCGCTTCGTGAAAACGTTTAACGTTTGCATAAGCGGTATCAATTGCGTATTTAAGCTCTGCACTTAGTGCTTGCTCTGATGCGTTAATTTCATCAAGCGGAACACATAAGCGAGGGTTAGATCTATTATCAAACTCTTTAGCCATGCTAAGTAAGGCTTCATCGCCTTGCTCTTTTACGTTAGCTAAAATAGTTTTGCATATAGCTTCAACCTTGGCACTGGCAGAAACTGCAGGGCGCATTAGCGCCGCTGCTTGTACTTGTGAAGATTCCTCATTCCAACGAAGCATGGCACTTACTCCATCATTTTTTCAATTGGCATAACTAAAATAGAGTTAGCGCCTAAGGCTTTTAACTGCTCCATTGTTTCCCAAAATAATGTTTCGCTGCTTACCATGTGAAGTGCTACGTATTCATCGTTACCAGCAAGGGCAAGTAGAGTAGGTTGACCAGAACCTGGTAAAATTTCACAAATTTCATCAAGTTTGTTTTTTGGTGCGTGTAGCATGATGTATTTGCTTTCTTTAGCTTGTCTAACACCACGTAGGCGCGGCATAAGCTTATTGATTAGTGCTAGTTTGTCAGCATCTTGAAGATCTTTATTTTGAATTAAACACGCGTTTGATTCTAAAATTGTTTCGCCTTGAATCAAGCCGTTAGCTTCAAGTGTTGCGCCAGTAGATACTAAATCACAAATTGCATCAGATAAACCCGCACGCGGTGCTACTTCAACAGAACCCGTAAGCATTACTGTACTTGCGTTAATACCTTCGCGCTTTAACCATTGAGTTAAAATTTCTGGGTAGGTAGTTGCAATACGTTTGCCTTCAAACCAGCTCTTATCGCGAGCGCCAAGCTCTTGTGGCCATGCAAGTGCAAGACGACAGTAACCAAAGTCTAGTTTTGAAAGTTTAGTTACTTCACTTGGAACACCTTGGCGTTCACGTTCTGCTTGAACTTCTACTAGTACGTTTTCGCCAACTATGCCTAAGTCACATACACCGTCCATTACTAAACCCGGAATATCGTCATCGCGCACACGTAGTACGTCAATTGGCATATTAGTTGAGTGTGCAATTAAGCGTTGTTCACGAAGGTTAAGTTTAACACCTAACTGCTTAAGCAGATCTTGACAATCTTTAGATAGGCGGCCGCCTTTCTGGATGGCGATACGTAGACGATTACTGTTGTTCATTATTCATTTTCCTTTAATTTAAAAACTAAAAACCCCGAGGGGAACCTCAGGGCGAAAATGAATCAATGTTATTTGAATCGCCAGAGGTTCCTTTTAGGAATAACCTCTCAGCGAAAGACCTGACAGGTTATTCCGGTGAATGGTGGTGATGATGTACTGTTGTCAGGTTTAAGCGCATTTTTTATCCTATGTAACTGCCCGTTGGTTTGTTAACGTGCAGTTGTTATCTGTTTAAATAAATTTCGCATTCATAAAAACATAAACAGCTATATTATGGCAAGTTTTTTTTAGCTTAATTAAAGCATATGTTATAACTGTCGATAATATTAAGATAATAAGCGCAATTTTCGCCAACAATTGGTTGTTTATCACTCAAACCAAGTGGTTAATGAATAAAATGAAAAAATAAGGAAGTACTTATGGATATTATGATCCCTTATTTAGGAAGAATAACTAGGCTAGAAGTTGAGTCAAAAAGTGCTTTTCATATTGCGGGTGTGCAAAGTGGGGCTGCCGCTGAAAAAGTTGAATTAGAGAATAAAAAAAGGCGT
>NZ_WTKW01000163.1:0-9383 GCF_011378745.1 Pseudoalteromonas sp. Z1A6 | reverse complement strand
TTAAATTTTTTTGCTACGCATAACTAATAACAACAACAAAACGAGTAAATAAATACTCAAAGAGCCACCGCTACTAGAGCCATCTTTATTTTCGACTTTTGCAATTTTTTCTTCTTTAACACGTGTTTTAAACCTTGCTAGTTCTGCATCTAAATTAGTACTCATATCACTAACCGCTAGATTAAAACCTTCAGCCGACTTTTCAGATAACGTTTCATCAATACCTATTGCTGTTGTTCTTTTTTCAAGTTTACTTATACCTGGTGCTCTAAATAGCATTTTTCTACTTTTAATATCAAAAACAGCTGTATCCACAAAGGTTTGAATTGTATTTTCATTACCTGGAATAACGTACATACCCACTATTGTCCAATAAAGTAAGGCTGCATTATTTTCATAAGATTGCGTAACTTGATCATATGAAACCAGTGCCATTACATCTACATCGTAAAGCCTCCCGACTTGCTCGAGTGTTGCAAAGCCTTCACCTCCTTTTAAATAGGTACTTGGTATAACTTCAATGCGGTCAATGTAATCATATTGTAGAAATGACTTTTTTACTTTTTCGAGTAACTCAACTTGGTTTTGGGTCTCTAACCCGTCTGGCTGCCAGTTTTTAGACGGTACAAATGCAATTCCAACAGTAACAGGGAGTTTTAAAACAGGTATTTCAGGTTTATAGGTAGAGCGACTTTGTTGATCAGGATATAAGAAATCCATTAAGCTACTAGATTGCGTATTTTTACCTGTATTGTTGCTCACAAACGAACTACAAGAAGCCAGTAAGGTCGCCATAAAAATGATTATATATTTATTAAATCTCACATTTATTCCTTTTTATTTTTAATTTAATTCAGTTACGTGCCAAAGCTCACCCGATGGTCCCCATAAGTAAATAACGCTACCCCAAGGTTCTTTTTTTATACCCTCAAAGCGGATATCAAAACCGTTTAGGTTACTAATGAGTTCGTATGCTTCATCTATATTTAACACACAAAGTTGCAGCATTAAGTTTTCAGCAAACGTTTTATTATAATAACGCTGTAAAAAGAACGTACATTCGCCAAAGGCACACACACATAAATCATTTGAGGCATCTTCAATCTTAAATCCAAGCGCTTTATAAAAGCGCTGAGATTGTCCATAATTTTTACAGGGAATAAAAATTCTAATATCATCAACTTGCATAACTCTTCCTTAATTAGCTCAGTACGCTTTTATTAATAATTCCTTTATTTACCAACTGTTGCAAAATAGCTTGGGATTTTGCTCTGCATGCATCACGTAGTAAACGCACCGCTGGGGTTATTGACTGCCTACTTGGGCAAATAAGCCAAAGTTCACCATTAACATGTTGATAATTTGGCATAACAGTAACTACCCTGTCATTAAGTAAATCGTCAGCTATATCAAGTGCCGACTTTACAGCTAAGCCCTTACCCGCAACGCACCAGCGCCTGACTAAATCGCCATCGTTTGAGGCGCGCCTGCCATCCATTTTAACTTTATATTTTGACTCACCATCACTGAATTCCCACGTATTATTTATAATATCCTGCAACTGATAAAACAAACCTTGATGCGACGCTAAATCATCGGGATGCACAGGGCTTCCATTTTGTAGCAGGTATTCTTCGCTAGCACACAACAAGCGCGGTACGTTACAAATTTTAAAACCATAAACGCTTGCATCATTAGGCGAGCCATAACGAAGCGCTATATCAACTGAGTCACGGTAAAAGTCGATATTGCTATCACTTATATGGGTTCTTAAACTTAGCTTTGGATAAGTGTCCATGAGTTCATCAATCCATGGGATCACCAAGTTACGCCCTAAGTCAGATGAAAGTGCAACACGCAATTCGCCTTCTATTTCGTCGTGTTCACCTTTAAGGTTTTGCTTTGCGAGCTCAAGCACTGCCAAAGCCTGTTCACATTGTGGTATGTAGCGCTCCCCAGCAGCCGACAACCTTAAATGACGTGTGGTACGAACAAACAGCTCGCTACCAAGCGCTGACTCCACGCGTTTAATAGCGGCGCTTGCTGTGGCTGTACGCATATCTAACTTAGCCGCTGCGAGCGTAATACTTCTAAACTCAGCGACTTTTAAAATAAGTTTTAAATCTTCTATGTTCATATTATCTATTTATATTTGATAATGATTCAACGATTATGCGGTTTATCTACATTAAAGCAAGGTCTACTATATATCCATCAGCTAGCCAAAGCATGGCTTGCACCTTATACGTAAACAAATTAGGACATTTATTATGAAAGCCATTGGTTATAAAAAATCTCTTCCTGTTTCTAATCCTGAATCGTTAATTGATGTTGAATTACCACAGCCAGTTGCAACAGGTCGCGACTTATTAATTAAAGTTAAAGCAATTGCAGTTAACCCAGCAGATTACAAAGTGCGTGCATCTATGCCCCCTGCTGATGGTGAAGTAAAAGTTATTGGTTGGGATGCAGTTGGTGAAGTTGTTGCAATCGGCGATGCTGTAACGGCATTTAAACTCGGTGATGCGGTTTATTACGCAGGTGACATTACTCGCCCAGGTAGTAATGCAGAATTTCAATTAGTGGATGAGCGCATTGTAGGATTTAAACCGCAGAGCTTAAACGATGCTGAAGCGGCTGCATTACCCCTTACTGCAATAACAGCGTACGAATTATTATTTGAGCATTTAAACATTGTAAAACTAGCTGCTGATGCAACAACAAAATCAGAAGAGGTTATTTTAGTAACAGGTGCCGCAGGCGGCGTTGGCTCTATTTTTATTCAACTTGCTAAAGCGATTACTGGCGCAACGGTGATTGCCACTGCATCGCGCGAAAGCTCTCAAGCATGGGTTAAAAAACTAGGCGCAGATTATGTCGTTGACCATACAAAACCATTACCTGCTCAAATTGACGCATTAAACATTGGCTCGGTAACACATGTAGCAAGCCTGCACAGTACTGATACTTACTTTGAAGCGTATACAGAGGTACTTGCACCATTTGGTAAAATTGCAATGATTGACGATCCTGAGTCATTAGATGTTAGCAAATTAAAAATGAAGAGTTTATCTCTACATTGGGAATTTATGTTTGCCCGCTCAATGTTTAATGCCAAAGATTTAATTGAGCAAAGTAAGTTATTAAATCATGTTGCCGATTTGATTGACCAAGGCTACATTCAAACCACGATTGGTAAAAACTTAGGCACTATAAATGCGGCTAACCTGCGTATTGCACACACAGAACTTGAAGAAGGTCGCTCTATTGGCAAAATAGTGTTGGAAGGTTTTTAATTCTATAAATATTACACGCCTTATTTATACCTGAATTGATTAAAGGCGCCAATGCAATTGGCGTCTCCAGCCAATATTTCGGGGTGGCTTTTGCTGTATTTATATTTATTAAAGAAACTATTACCTAATAATATTTGATAATGATTCAACCATATACCTGTTTATCATATTGTAATAATCCTCTACTATCCGCACATAGCTATATTGATAAGCCTTACGTTACGTAGATATATCGATTGTATTAAGTAAGTAGAGTGATTTAAAAGCACGATATTATTTTTGTAATAAATTTTTAAAAGGGTTTGTTTTTACTAAAACTGACTCAACATAGTAAATACTGGTAAAACACCTACTCAATGGAAAAACTAATGACTCACCCTATTATTAATGACTTAGAAAAGCGCTACACAGCAAAACGTTATGATGCAACGAAACGTGTATCTCAAGACGATTTAGCCGTTATTTACGAAGCTATGCGCCTGTCTCCTTCATCTATTAACTCGCAGCCTTGGAAATTCATCGTAATTGAATCAGATGAGGCTAAAGAGCGTATGCATAGTACATTTGCTAATAAATTTGCGTTTAACCAGCCACACATTAAAACAGCTTCGCATATAATATTATTTGCTCACAACCCTAAATATACCCGCGATGATTACGCACAAGTAATTGATGCAGATATTAAAAATGGTCGTACTAAAGCAGAAAATCGCGAACAAGCTTTTGGTGCTTACGCGTTTGTTGATATGAATACTGATGAGCAAGGCGGTAATGAAGAGTGGACTAAAGCACAAACTTACATTGCACTGGGTAACACTATGCATGCAGCTGCACGCTTAGGTGTTGACTCTACTCCAATGGAAGGCGTAGATGCCGAGCTGATTGGCGAAGTTTTTGAAAAAGAACTTGATGGTTACGTATGCGACGTGGCATTAGTACTTGGCTATCACGATAGCGCTGAGGATTATAATGCTAAATTACCTAAATCTCGCTTAGCAAAAGAGCAAGTTATTCAGGTTTTATAAGTAATACGTTATAAACTTAAATGATAACAATATTAAAAAACCACTTATTTAAATAAGTGGTTTTTTGCTTTAAAGCAGTTTAACTTACTTGAAGCTGCGCAGCCTGAATGTATTGCACTAAATCCTCAATAGAAACCACACTCATATTATGTTTATTAGCATAATCACTCACCTCAGGTAAGCGCGCCATTGAACCATCTGGATTTGTTAGTTCGCATATTACGCCAAATGGTTTTAAGCCGGCAAGTTGCATTAAATCAACGGATGCTTCGGTATGACCACGACGAACTAATACTCCACCCGTTTGTGCTTTTAAACCAAATACATGCCCTGGGCGCGATAAATCACTTGGTTTGGCGTTATCGTCTGTCGCTGCTTTTATAGTAGTTACTCTATCAGCAGCAGACACGCCTGTTGTAACGCCATGCTTAGCTTCAATAGTGACTGTATAAGCGGTGTTATTTTGACTTGTGTTGTGGGTTACCATTTGCGGTAAGTCGAGCTGTTTAATGCGCTCCTCCCCCATACACAAGCAAACAATACCGCTGCCTTCGCGGATCATTTCGGCCATTTGAGAAGTCGTTAAATGCTCAGCTGAAAATACAAAGTCGCCTTCATTTTCACGGTTTTCATCATCAACAACAAGTACGCCTTGCCCTTGCTGTAGTGCAGCAATTGCGCTTTGTACGCGGATATGGCTTTCGCCGAATTGAGTAAGTAGAGACTGAATCATCATTATATTCCAAATAAAAAAATAATAGATTCAGGACTGTGAAAGGATCAGTAATATATCGCTTTAAATTTAAAACGATCACTACCAAAATAGCTTAAATAAAATAACAAAAAGCACGCAGCAAAAAGCAGCGCACACTGTTATACCAACGGCATTAAATTAGTAACCTATTATAGCGCTAAAAAATAGCTCACTTAACGCGATACAATGATCGTGTCTTTAATAAAATTGGTATTAGTATAATAAGCCATATTCTCTTTCATCCGGACTGTAACCGTCGGCTCTGGCATCTCACCAGATCTGCTTGACCTTTACTTAACCTAGGTTAAATAAAGCGCTCGCGGGCTCGTCTAAGTTATAAATAACATTAGACATACCGCCGGTGGGGAATTTCGCCCCGCCCTGAGAATGTACTTTTATAACTAAAGCGCTATAAAAGCGGGCTTATTATACCCTTTAACTTAATTACTTATCAAAGGTAAGTGAATAAACTTCTAACAAAGCTCGGTATTTAATGAGGCTTTGACTACTTTACCTTCATTTATGTCAGCGGTGATTGTACAAGTAGCGCCGTTTACTAAATTTAAGTTAGGTGGAGCATGACCAATATCGGCATCAATAATCACAGGAAATAAACACCCACCTAGTGCAACATCAAGCGCGTGACGGTAATCAAAAGAAGCATCTTGACCTTGAGTGATCACGCTGCGACCAATAATAATACCGTTTATATCGTCAAATATACCTGCTAATTTTAATGAAAGTAAAAACCGTGCAACGGTTGTTGGCGTCAGCTCTGAGTTTTCTAGGTATAAAATAAGCCCTTCGGGTGCACTGTGTTTTTTAAATTCATGTAGTGCCAAAAATGGAGAGTCGAGTAATAAGCCGACTGTATCTAAACAGCCACCAAATAAGCGACCCGACATTTCAATAGTGCGTGCATCAAAGTAATTTAAACACTGCCACTGAGTAACTTCTGTGTGTTCAAACAATGCATTTGGGTTTTGTACGTAATCAGGTCTATTTTTTTGATAATGCGATGACGGGGCTTGCTCAAATTTGCTACCTGCTTCATAACTTAGTGTTTCAAATATTTGCAGGCAATAAGGACTTTTTTCGTCAGGATGTAACTGCATAAGGTTAGCGCTGTGAAGTGTTGCCCATTGGCACTTAGCGGTGAGTGCACATGCAATCGTGCTCACATCAGAAAACCCAACTAGCCATTTAGGTTTGGCTTGTTTAATCGCGTTAAAATCAAGTAGTGGCAATACCTCCATTGCCAGCTCACCACCCATTGGCGGCATAATGGCATCTATTTCATCATCTAGTAATAAACCCATTAGTTGCTCGGCATGGGCTTTAGCATTAAGCTCATTACGTGGTCTGTTTTGGCGTAAAAACTCCCCCTCTACAACCTCATAGCCACGGTGCTTTAATCCCTCTATCACAATATCTAATCGCCCGTGGTATTTTTCTTTTAGGCCTGATGACAGCGAGCAAATTGCAATTTTAGAGCCTACTTTTAAAGGCGCTGGGTAAAGAATATTAGCCATGGGTGTTCCTTTTTAATAAAGTGATTATGTACCTATATCAACACGTACACTCTTTATACAATATGAATGTATAAATGAGCTAATGCTTTGAGGTCAGCAAAATAATAATACCAATTCCATTAAGTATGTGATCTGAATTTTACGCCGAAAAAACAATTCAGTTCTAGGCGTAAATTGATGTAAATGGTTGTTCCCTTTACGAAATTAACAACAAATAAATGGGTTATTTTAGCAAGTAAAATAGATCAGCTATTTATTGGAATTGGTATAAGTTTTAATATTAAATTTCAGGCATAAAAAAACCGATGTAATTACATCGGTTTTTATTTAAAACGTTAAAGTGAGTTATACGTTAAAGATACTCAACTTCAATGATTTCGAACTCAACAATACCTTTTGGTGTTTGAATAGACACTGAGTCGTCCATTTGTTTACCAATTAAGCCACGCGCTATAGGTGAGTTAACAGATATTAAGTTATTTTTAATATTTGCTTCATCATCGCCTACAATACGGTATTTTACTTCAGCATCGGTTTCTACATTTACAATAGTCACCGTTGTACCAAAAATAACTCTACCGGTATTTGGCATTTTAGTTACGTCGATAATTTGAACATTTGAAAGCTTAGCTTCAATTTCTTGAATACGACCTTCGCAAAAACCCTGTTGCTCACGTGCAGCATGATACTCAGCGTTTTCTTTTAAGTCACCATGTTCACGTGCAACCGCAATATCACTTACGATTTTAGGACGGGTAACTGTTTTTAATTCGTTAAGCTCTTTACGCAGTAAATCTGCGCCACGAACTGTCATCGGAATTGATTGCATACTTTTCTCACTTAACACCAAGGCCCTAGTTGGCCTTGGCACATTTCCTTAGTTCAATCGCAGGTGTAGCTCTTGAACTGACGTCACTTTACTGCGGTCATCTGCTTTGTTAGCAGTACAGTTAGCGAATGCCGCGTTCAAGGTTGTCGTATAGTTGGTTTTATTTTGCAATGCACCACGACGTAACACCTTCGAATCTTCGATCGCTTGGCGACCTTCGGTGGTATTAACAATATAGCTGTACTCTTTATTCTTAATATAATCAAGAATATGCGGGCGGCCTTCATATACTTTGTTTACACGTCGTACTTCAATGCCAGCTTCTTCAAGAGCTTCTGCCGTGCCACCAGTTGCGTCAAGTTCAAAACCTAAGTCGGTCATGATTTTGGCTAATTCAACAATACGTGGCTTATCGCTATTACGAACAGATAATAACGCGCGACCACCGCGTGGTAAAGTATTGCTTGCACCTAATTGTGCTTTTGCGAATGCTTCGGCGAAAGTATCGCCAACACCCATCACTTCACCTGTTGAACGCATCTCAGGACCACGGATTGGATCCACACCTTGAAACTTAGCAAACGGCAGTACAACTTCTTTAACGCTGTAGTAAGGAGGAATCACTTCTTTAGTAATACCTTGGCTTGCTAAAGACTGACCAGCCATACAACGTGCAGCTACTTTTGCAAGCGCTACACCCGTAGCTTTTGATACAAACGGTACAGTACGTGCAGCACGAGGGTTGACTTCGATTAAGTACACTTTGTCTTCTTTTACTGCAAACTGTGTATTCATCAAGCCAACAACACCAAGTTCAAGCGCCATGTCGGTTACTTGCTTGCGCATTACGTCTTGCACTTCTTGTGATAAAGAATGTGCTGGTAATGAACAGGCTGAGTCACCCGAGTGAACACCCGCTTGCTCAATGTGCTCCATGATACCGCCGATGATTACTTGCTCGCCGTCACAAATTGCGTCAACGTCAACTTCAATCGCGTTATCTAAGAAACGGTCCAGTAATACAGGTGCTTCGTTTGATGCTTGTACAGCTTCGGTCATGTAGCGACGTAAATCATCTTCGTCGTATACAATTTCCATTGCACGACCACCTAGTACGTACGACGGGCGAACAACGAGTGGGAAGCCAATTTCAACTGACTTAAGTAAGGCTTCTTCAGTTGAAGTTACTGTTGCGTTTTCTGGCTGAAGTAAGTTTAAACGCTCAACAAGTTGTTGGAAACGTTCGCGGTCTTCTGCACGGTCAATCGCATCTGGTGAAGTACCAATGACTGGCACACCATTAGCTTCAAGCTCACGCGCTAGCTTAAGTGGTGTTTGACCACCGTATTGTACGATAACGCCTTTTGGCTTTTCAACACGTACGATTTCGAGTACGTCTTCAAGCGTAATTGGTTCAAAGTATAAACGATCCGAAGTATCATAATCGGTAGATACCGTTTCAGGGTTACAGTTAACCATGATGGTTTCATAGCCGTCTTCACGAAGCGCAAGCGAGGCATGTACACAACAGTAATCAAACTCAATACCTTGACCGATACGGTTTGGACCACCACCAATAACCATGATTTTATCACGATCAGTTGGGTTAGCTTCACACTCTTCATCGTAAGTTGAGTACATGTAAGCTGTGTCTGAGCTAAATTCTGCAGCACACGTATCAACACGTTTGTATACTGGCACTATGTTTAATAAATGACGCTTTTTACGAATTTCAGCTTCAGATACACCTGCAATTTCTGCTATACGCGGATCTGCAAAGCCTTTGCGTTTAAGTTTACGTAGGAAGTCAGCATTTAAACCCGCCATGCCTACTTTCGCTATTTTTGCTTCGTCTTTTAAAATGTCTTCTATTTGAACTAAGAACCAACGGTTTACTTTAGTCAGCTCGTAAACATCATCAACGCTCATGCCATGGCGCATTGCATC
>NZ_WTKW01000162.1:0-9393 GCF_011378745.1 Pseudoalteromonas sp. Z1A6 | reverse complement strand
ATCACAAGCCTTTTTTTATTTATTTATATTTGTTTTATCATTATCTTTATCTCACAATACCCATTCTATAATGTTAATTTTTTGTATTGACTACAACCCAGTAATCTCCCGTTTAAACTTGCATACTAACGATGTTTGGGTATAGAATGCGCCCCAAATTAGCGACTAATTGGTTCTTATGATCTGGGTTGATTACGCCATTATTGGCATCATTGCATTGTCTACCATCATCGGTTTAATACGCGGCTTTGTAAAAGAAGCAATGTCATTAGCGGTATGGGCTGGCGCCTTTATCATCTCTAGCTTATTTTACCAATATTTAGCTTCCTTCCTAACAACCATTTCTGAACCCCTTTTAAGAAATGCTGCGGCCATAGCCATATTATTCTTTGCGACGCTACTGTTAGGCGGTTTACTAAACTACATTTTAGGTGAACTTGTACATCGTACTGGTTTATCGGGTACCGACCGTGTCTTTGGCATAGTGTTTGGTGCTCTACGAGGCGTGTTGGTCGTGAGCGCGTTACTCTTCTTTCTTGATGCTTTTACTGGTGCACCCAATACGCACTGGTGGGGCAATTCTATTTTGATTCCAGAATTTGGCTTTGTTGTTGAATGGTTCTTTTCGTACCTAGAAAACAACTCGAGTTTTTTAAATTCAGTAAACCGTTAATCGGCGAGGATAAATTACATGTGTGGTATCGTTGGAATAGTCGGAACATCCCCTGTGAATCAGGCGATTTATGATGGCTTAACTGTTTTGCAGCACCGTGGTCAAGATGCCGCGGGTATCATTACCATTGAGAATAATACGTTTAGCTTGCGCAAAGCAAATGGCTTAGTGAAAGATGCCTTTCACACACGTCATATGAAACGACTACAAGGTACAATTGGTCTTGGCCATGTGCGCTATCCTACAGCAGGATCTTCAAGCTCATCTGAAGCACAGCCTTTTTATGTTAACTCACCGTTTGGTATAGCACTTGCCCATAATGGCAACCTTACTAATGCAGAAGCTTTAAAAGAGCAGTTATTCTCAGAAGCACGTCGTCACGTTAATACAACATCAGACTCTGAAATTTTACTTAATATCATGGCACATGAATTAAGCAAATCTGATAAGTTGCATTTAGACCCTGAAGATATTTTTACTGCGGTAACCGAAGTAAACAATAAAGTAAGCGGTGGTTATGCAACTATTGCTATGATTATCGGCCACGGCATTGTTGCTTTTCGCGACCCTAATGGTATTCGCCCACTTGTATTTGGTAAACGCGAAACCGAAAAAGGTACTGAGTACATGTTTGCCTCAGAAAGCGTTGCGTTGAAACCGGACGGTTTTGAGTTTGTACGTGATGTAGCCCCTGGTGAAGCTATATATGTTACAGAAGAAGGTGAATTCCATTCACTTAGTTGTGCTGATAAGGCATCTTACTCGCCGTGTATTTTTGAATTTGTTTATTTTGCTCGACCTGACTCAACAATAGACCGTATGTCTGTGTACGCAACACGCGTAAACATGGGGACTAAACTAGGCGAAAAAATTGCACGTGAATGGGCTGATAAAGATATTGATGTAGTTATCCCAATCCCAGAAACTTCATGTGATGTAGCACTGGAAATTGCACGTGTGCTTGATTTACCGTATCGCCAAGGTTTTGTTAAAAACCGTTATATTGGTCGTACATTTATCATGCCTGGCCAAGAGATGCGTAAAAAATCAGTGCGTCAAAAGCTAAACGCAATTGATCGCGAGTTTAAGGGTAAAAACGTATTATTGGTTGATGACTCAATTGTTCGTGGTACAACATCAGCACAAATTGTTGAAATGGCCCGAGAGTCTGGCGCTAAAAACGTTTACTTTGCATCAGCAGCACCTGAAATACGCTTCCCTAATGTGTACGGTATTGATATGCCTTCAGCAGCTGAGCTTATTGCTCACGGACGTGAAGTAGAAGATATTAATGCAAGTATTGGTTCTGACGGTTTAATCTTTCAATCGTTAAAAGATTTAATTGCTGCGGTTAGCCAAGAAAATCCTGAAATTACTAAGTTTGAAACTTCAGTATTTGATGGCCAATATATTACTGGCGATATTGATCAAAACTATTTAAACCGTATTGATAAGCTACGTAACGATTCAGCAAAAAGCACCCGCGAAAGTGCGATGTCTTCAGGTTTAGAGATACACAACCAAGACGAAAATGAAGCTGATTAATAGTTAGTTAACAAAAAGTCGTTACACAAAAAAAAGGAGCTAATTAGCTCCTTTTTTGCGAAGGAAAGAAAGGGAACATTTCTATCAAACATGACTCTTTTTTTAGGTGAAATTTATTAAGTAAACATTGGGCTAACAATCCCATTAGTCCAAAGCATAGCTGTTACAGCTAAAATAATAACCAGTAATATTAATCCACACGTTACTACCGAGCTGGCGTAAATAAAGCCACGCTCTTCTGGGATATGCATAAGTATTGGTACGCCGGTATAGAGTAAATAAACCGAGTAAGCCAGTGCAATAATTCCAATACACACTACAAACCAAAGTACAGGCCAAAAAGCGGCGAGTGCCGACATAAACACTGGTGTTGCAGTATATGCTGCAAGTTCAAGTGTTTGTGTAAATGTAGGTTTAGAGCCAAATGTAACCGCCATCCAATGGGCTAAATACGCCAATGCAAAAACACCCGCTATTAAAGCAAAATACATTGCACCTGCAATTAGCAGTGCACTATCGTGCGTTAAAAATACGGGATTGCCTGCACCTATGCTCCATCCTAAATAAACAGATGAGTAGTAGCCCATTATTGAAGGAAATAAAGCAATCAGTAAAATATGCGACAAACTATAGGTTAAACTTTCATGGCGATTATCTATTGTTTGCCATTCTTCAAGTGGGTGAGCATAAATGCCCCAGAGGTGATTTAGTATCATAGTACTTACTCCATAAAAGGAACGTATTATTGTTTTGGTTGATTTATTTTTATACAGTCTATGTACAGTTATGGTTCACTTATTTTGCAAAGTCAAGTTAACTCGTTATTAACATTTAGACGCAGATAAGGGCTTTGATTTATCCCAAGCAAAATTTCGTGTTAAAATAACGGTCTATCAAATTTATTTAGTAATGAGCAGTCAACGTGCCACATAGCCAACTTTTAGAGCCGATTAATAACTTTTTATTGTGTACCACCCCAGAGCAATGGGTGGAGCAAGCAATTAAAAAAGAAAACTTATCAGTCATTTTAATAGATCACTTAATTTGTGAATTAAAAGCAGCTCAAAGTGCGATGTTTTTAATACGTAAATACGCGGTAGATAAAGAGGGTAGTGATGCATTACTCGAGTGGCTAAAGCCATTTGAAACGCTTATTTACAAACGAGAAGGGAATTGGCGCGATCTGGCTGCTAAAAATAAGCTCACTAAATCAATAATTCCTAAATCGAGTTCTCCATACGGGCAAGGTCTAATCGATAAAATGGTTTTGCTGATAAAAGAAGAGCTGCATCACTTTTATCAAGTGCTCGAAATTATGGACGAGTACGGTGTTGAGTATCAAAGTATTACACCATGTCGTTACGCAAAAGGTATGCTTCGTCATGTTAAAACGTTCGAGCCCGATGCATTAGTCGATAAGCTAATAGTAGGCGCTTATATTGAGGCGCGTTCGTGTGAGCGTTTTGCAAAGCTTGCACCGCATGTTGACAAACGTTTAGGTGATTTTTATATTTCGTTGCTACGTTCAGAAGCGCGTCATTACCAAGATTATTTAACTCTAGCGCAAGAAATTGCTGATTTTGATATTACCGATCGCGTAAACTTTTTTGGTGAAAAAGAAAAAGAGTTAATTTCGACAACCGATACTGATTTTAAATTTCACAGCGGTGTTCCCACTGTTTAAATACCCTCATTTTCTTTTAAAAAATTAATATATTCTGCTATTTTCTGATTGCTGAAATTATGTTTTTTCATAATTTTAGCAATGCGTCCATTTTTAGTTATTATATCAATTCCTCTATTAAATTTTTGTAAGTATTCTTTGGCTCTATAATTTGATTTAGAGACAACTAAATATAGTTTATGAGAAGCAAGATCTGGCGATAAGTACTCAATATTATTATCATCTGAATCTTCGGTTTTAGTGTGTTCAAGCCAATAATTTCCAACCTCTTTAGTACCCGCGACTAAATCAATACGCCCTTGTTGTAGTAAATATAAGCTTGTAGGAAGGCTTTTAGTGGACGTTATTGCCAGCTCCCTATTTCTAGCAAACTCTTGGCTTACAAAGGCATTGTCTTCTGTGCCAATACTATAAGGTGTTAATGATTGAACTGTACCATCGAAACTAATAACACTCTCTTTTCGTTTGAAAACTCCTGAGTGAGCAACTGCAAGTGGACGAGAGTAGTAAAAAACTTCATTTCTTTTTAATGAATAAAAAGCACCTAAAATAGCGGTTTTTCTGTTTTTTTCTAATAGCTTTAAAGCGCGATCCCATGTCGTGAATTCTGGTTCGCTATTAATACCTTGCGTTTTAAGCGCTGATTCGGCTATTTCATATAGCCAGCCATTACTAGGTAGGTTTTCGCTAAAATAGGGAGGGTAGTTTTCTGTAACAATTTGCCATGTTTGCTTGCTAAATACTTGTGTAGGAATGGCAATTACTACGATGAAAATTAACAGCTTAATCATTCAACCTCTCACTATTATTCATATATATAGATAAATAATAGTCAGAATTTTAAATTATGCGAAAGGCGTGCTAATTAATTCTTGTGATTGAGGGGTAACGACTAAATAAGAGCCTTGGGTATACCAGTCACCTAGCACTGTGCGAGTAAGTGTTTGTTCATTAACTTTATACGTATGAACATTAGGGCGGTGAGTATGACCATGAATCATATTCGTAACGTTATGTTTGGCAAAGGTGGCAAGTACAGCCTCATCGACAACGTCTAAAATTTCGATAGGTTTATCAGCTTGGCTTAACTTACTTTTTTCGCGGGCATTACGCGCTATTTTTTTACGATACCAAAGCGGCATTGCAAGCATCAATTTTGGCCACCACCAACCACGGCTCTTTTTACGAAAGTTTTGATACTCAGTATCTTGAGTGCACATTTCGTCGCCATGTAAAATAACGGTAGGCGTACCATATAAGTCAATGACTGTTTGCTCATCAAGTAATGTCATTGCGGCCATGTCGGCATATTGCTTACGCATAATGAAATCACGATTGCCATGTATAAAATAAACAGGTGTGCCACCATCATTAACTGCGGTTAAATGTTTTGCTACATCGGCACTCAGTGCAGTAATGTAGTCATCTCCAACCCATACTTCAAAAAAATCACCTAAAATATAAAGTGCATCTACATCTTTATTTAGTATATGTGTATTTAAAAAATCAAAAAATGCAGCGCTAATGTCGGGGCGGTTTTCACTTAGATGTAAATCTGCAATAAAGTAAGTTTGACGAGTCATAGGTCAGTCTATTTTAGTTTTAAAAAAACGGGCATATACTTATAGTATACACCCGCTTACATACTCACATAACATGAGTAAACGTTACTAGTTAACAGTAACGCTTTCGATGATCACATCTTCAAGAGGTACGTCTTGGTGAAAACCAGTACTACCCGTTGCTACATCTTTAATTTTATTTACAATGTCCATGCCTTCAACTACTTCAGCAAAAACACAGTAACCCCAGCCTTGCGACGTTTCGCTGCTGTGGTTTAAAAAATCGTTGTTGTTAACGTTAATGAAAAATTGCGCTGTAGCTGAATGAGGATCAGGCGTACGTGCCATTGCTAAAGTGCCTATTTTATTAGATAGACCATTGTTAGCTTCATTCTGAATTGGATCATTTACGTCTTTTTGTTCCATACCTGGAACAAAACCACCGCCTTGAACCATAAAACCATCGATTACACGATGAAATATAGTGCCGTTGAAAAAATCAGCATTTGCATACTCTAAAAAGTTTTTAACTGTGTTTGGAGCTTCTTTCTCAAACATTTTAATGGTGATGTCACCAAAATTAGTGTGTAGAACAACCATGTGTTTTCCTATATCCGGTTTAAATATTGGCGCTATTTTATCGTAGTTGACTAAGATTAACAAAGTAGATGTTTGGTTTGTTATAAAGCGCTAGAGCAGGGGCTTTTCAAGTGGTAACATAGTTATTCAAGTTAATAGTTAAGGACTCAAAGTAAATGGTAAATATATACAACACACTCACGCGACAAAAAGAGCAATTTAAACCTATGGTCGAAGGAAAAATCGACATGTATGTGTGTGGTATCACCATTTATGATTACTGCCATATTGGACACGCACGTACCTTTGTTGGATTTGACGTTATTGTGCGCTACTTACGCCATATTGGTTACGATTTAAAATATGTGCGTAATATTACTGATATTGACGACAAAATTATTAAACGCGCAAATGAAAATGGTGAGTCAATAAACGACTTAACTGTGCGCATGACTAAAGCGATGCATGAAGATTTTGATAGCCTAAATATGCTACGCCCAGATATTGAACCAACAGTTACAAGCCATATGGATGAAATTATCGTTATGGTTAAGCGCTTGATTGAAAAAGGCCATGCCTATGTCGCAGCCGACGGCGATGTTTTGTTTGATGTATCAACGTTTGAGCAATACGGTGCACTTTCTCAGCAAGATTTAACTATGTTGCAATCAGGTTCTCGCGTTGAAGTGGCGCAAGATAAAGACGATCCACTTGATTTTGTGTTATGGAAAAAAGCAAAAGCAGGTGAACCATCATGGTCATCACCGTGGGGTGAAGGGCGTCCGGGTTGGCATATTGAATGTTCGGCAATGAGCTCAAAGCACTTAGGTGAGCATTTTGATATTCACGGTGGGGGGTCTGATTTACAGTTTCCACATCATGAAAACGAAATTGCCCAATCGTGCTGTGCAAACAACGGCCAGTATGTAAATACATGGATACATACTGGCATGGTTCAAGTAAACAAAGAAAAAATGTCTAAGTCGTTAGATAACTTCTTTACAGTGCGTGAAGTTTTAAAAGCATACGATCCTGAATCTGTTCGTTACTTTTTAATTTCAGGTCATTACCGCAGCCAACTTAATTATTCACAAGAAAATTTAGACCAAGCGCGTTCATCACTTGAGCGCATTTATACAGCGCTTCGTGATGTCGAACCGGTAGAGTGCGATTTAGAAGGTAATGAGTTTGTTGCTAAATTTAGAAAAGCAATGAATGACGACTTTAATACACCAGAAGCACTACCTGTGTTGTTCGAACTTGCTAAAGAATTAAACCGCGTAAAAGAAAGTGACGCAGTTCAAGCTGGGCAACTTGCGTTTATATTACGCAGTATTGGTAACGTTTTAGGGGTTGCTCAACAAGCACCAGAAGCTTTTTTACAAGGCGGGCAAGATGACGACGAAGTTGCGACAATTGAAGCATTAATTGTAAAACGTAATGAAGCACGTGCAAGTAAAAACTGGGCTGCTGCTGATGAAGCACGTGATGCGCTTAATGCGTTAGGTGTAATACTTGAAGATTCAGCCGGTAAAACAACGTGGCGTAAAGCGTAAGCGTTTAAAGTAATTCACGTTCAACTAAAAAAGGGTTGCCAAATGGCAACCCTTTTTTGATTTTTTAACAGCTTAGCTGTGATATTTCTCACACGCTTCAAGTGTGTTTTCAATTAAGCTAGCGACCGTCATCGGGCCAACGCCACCTGGTACAGGTGTAATAAAATGCGCTTTTTGTTCAGCCACACTGTATTGAACATCACCAACTAATTTACCCGTGTCTAAACGGTTAATGCCTACATCGATGACTATAGCGCCTTCTTTTATCCAATCTCCAGGTATAAATTCAGGTTTACCTACAGCCACAACTAATAAGTCAGCGCGGCGAACATGCGTTTCTAAGTCTTGAGTAAACTTATGGCATACTGTGGTAGTACAACCCGCTAATAAAAGCTCTAGCGACATTGGACGACCAACAATATTTGACGCGCCAACGACAACTGCATGCATCCCTTTATAACGTACACCCGTTGAATCAAGTAATGTAATAATACCTTTAGGGGTACATGGGCGAAGGGCAGGCATACGCTGTGCTAATCGACCAATGTTATATGGATGAAATCCATCAACATCTTTATGTGGGGTAATGCGTTCTAAAATCTTTTCAGCATCAAGACCTTTTGGCAGTGGTAACTGCACTAAAATTCCATCAACTTCGGCATCATTATTTAGCTCGTCAATTAAATCTAAAAGAGTTTGCTCTTGCGTGTCTGCTGGTAAATCAAATGATTTGGAGATAAAACCTACTTCTTCACAGGCTTTACGTTTTGAACCAACATAAACTTGGCTTGCTGGATCAAGTCCTACAAGTACTACTGCAAGTCCTGGTGCACGTAAACCATTTGCTACACGTTCACTTACGCGTTCTGCTACAGCGCTACGTACTTGTTTTGCGATTGCCTTACCATCAATGATGTTTGCCGTCATGGGTGACCTTTAATTGGGGTTAATTAACTAGATACCGATACTCTAAAAACGAATGCATAATAAAATAGGGGTAAAAATGCTAATAAAGAAAACATACTCTTTATTTAACTCGTTTTATAATGTGCCTACCATTTTCGCAGAAAAGCATAGCAGCGCCAAGTTGCTTTTAATGTATATAACATTTGAGTTATTAAATAGTTTAAATTTCAGCCTACTATTGTAATATTTAACCATTGTGCACTAAAAATGAGCACTTGATTGGTTTTATTAAAAAAACGTTTGACCTAACCCCGTCAAATCACTATTATGCACCCCGTTGTCAACGAGGTCACTCGCTAACAATAATAAGTTTCGGCGATTAGCGCAGTTTGGTAGCGCACTTGGTTTGGGTCCAAGGGGTCGCAGGTTCAAATCCTGCATCGCCGACCATTTTTATAATTTATTATAATCGAATAGCTTATTGGTAAACTATGAAGTTTTCGATGCGCCCATAGCTCAGCTGGATAGAGCAACGCCCTTCTAAGGCGTGGGTCGAAGGTTCGAATCCTTCTGGGTGCACCATTTGAAAACATGTAAATATAGCGGTGATTGTAGCTCAGTTGGTAGAGCCCCGGATTGTGATTCCGGTTGTCGTGGGTTCGAGCCCCATCAGTCACCCCATTTACAACGAATATCGGCGATTAGCGCAGTTTGGTAGCGCACTTGGTTTGGGTCCAAGGGGTCGCAGGTTCAAATCCTGCATCGCCGACCATTTTCTTAAAATGGTCTTAAACTCTCAGTTTAAGTGTTCAGTATGAAAAAAGAAGTTAACTCTTCAATGTCGGCGATTAGCGCAGTTTGGTAGCGCACTTGGTTTGGGTCCAAGGG
>NZ_WTKW01000161.1:0-9396 GCF_011378745.1 Pseudoalteromonas sp. Z1A6 | reverse complement strand
GAGATCCGAAAACAGATCAACCCTTTTTTGAAGAAAACTTGAAATAAAGTGCTGTTCGCTGAGTATTTGAGCTAAACGCTCAAAAACACAACTAAACCACCTGTATCAAGAAGTTTATAGGGCTATTTAAAATCAAAATTATGATAACTAGCTATCAGTAGAGACGTATTTGGATCAACAATCCTGAAAAAGCCAACCAATAAGTTAAGAGTCGTGTTGCTAAAATCATTTGAAATAGTCAAAAGCTGAGATTTGAATTCATTGGGCTATGTTTTATTTAAGAAGTGAGTTTACTTAGGCCGCAATGATTAGCTTTACTATGAGGTTCTTAGTACCGGTATATAGATTAAGAGAGCGAACGCTATATCTTCTGATAAGCTCTAATAAATAAAAACTTAATCAGGGATTGCTTAATGGTAGTTAAATTCGAAGTGCTATCATTAATAACTGTAAATCACTATATAATGAAAATGATCTTTAACTAGAACCTGATAGGCTATTTTCAATCAATGGTAAGTAAAGAGTCACTAGGTAGCTATTAAAATAGCTGTCAAAACAACCTATCGATTCAGAATCTATGAGTCGATACACATAATAGAAGGTAATTACTCGTTCATATAGTTTGACAAATTTTAGGCAAGAAAAAGCCGAGCATAAGCTCGGCTTTTAGGTTTCTTTAAGACTTACTCTGCAGACTGTGCGTCTTCTTGAACTGCTTCGCTAGTCGCTGGGCGACCAACTAGTTCAATATAAGCCATTGGTGCATTATCACCAGTACGGAAGCCACACTTAAGAATACGAGTGTAACCACCTGGACGATCCGCGTTACGTGGACCGATTTCACTGAATAATTTACCAACAACTTCATTATCACGCGTGCGAGCAAACGCTAAACGGCGATTTGCTACACTGTCAGTCTTAGCCAGTGTGATTAAAGGTTCAATTACACGACGTAACTCTTTCGCTTTAGGCAAAGTAGTTTTGATGATTTCATGTTTCACCAAAGAACCTGCCATATTGCTAAACATCGCTTTACGATGGCTACTGTTACGGTTTAATTGACGACCACTCTTACGATGGCGCATGACCCTATCCTTCTAACTAAACTAATATAGTGATTTAGATTATTCAGCTAAACTTGCAGGTGGCCAATTTTCTAGGCGCATGCCTAGAGAAAGTCCACGTGAAGCTAGCACGTCTTTAATTTCAGTTAGAGACTTCTTACCTAAATTAGGCGTTTTAAGAAGCTCAACTTCAGTGCGCTGAACTAAATCACCGATATATTGAATTTGCTCGGCTTTCAAACAATTTGCTGAGCGTACTGTTAATTCAAGGTCATCAACTGGACGAAGTAGAATAGGATCGAATTCTGGCTTCTCTTCTTTCTCTTCTGGCTCAGTTACATCACGTAAATCTACGAATGCATCTAATTGCTCAGCTAAGATAGTAGACGCACGGCGGATCGCTTCTTCTGGATCTAAAGTGCCGTTTGTTTCCATATCAATGATTAACTTGTCTAAATCTGTACGTTGCTCAACTCGAGCTGATTCAACCGAGTACGCAATACGTTCAACTGGGCTAAATGATGCATCAAGCAACAATCTACCAATTGGACGCTCATCGTCATCAGAGGATAAACGACTAGATGCCGGCACATAACCACGACCACGTTCAACACGAATACGCATGCTGATCTCGCTGTTATTTGTAGTTAAATTACAAATAACGTGATCTGGATTAGCAATTGTTACATCGCCATCGTGCTGAATATCAGCCGCAGTAACAGGGCCTACACCAGATTTAGTCAGGGTCAGAAAAACTTCATCTTTGCCTTCTAACGTTACTGCTAAACCTTTAAGGTTTAATAGTATTTCAATGATGTCTTCTTGAACGCCTTCTTTCGCGCTGTACTCATGTAATACACCGTCGATTTCAACTTCAGTTACTGCACATCCAGGCATAGATGAAAGTAATATACGGCGTAAAGCATTACCCAGAGTATGGCCAAAGCCACGCTCTAATGGTTCTAAAACTATTTTAGAACGCGTTGGGTTGATAGCGTCGATGTCGACTAACCTTGGTTTTAGAAATTCTGTAACAGAACCCTGCATTTTATCCTCTCTTAACTCTTAACTTTACTTAGAGTAAAGTTCGACGATTAGTTGTTCATTAATGTCCGCAGACAGGTCTGAACGCTCAGGTAGACGCTTAAAGCTGCCTTCCAATTTCTTACCGTCAACTTCAACCCAAGTCGGCTTTTCACGTTGCTCAGCCAACTCTAGAGCAGCGATGATACGTGCTTGTGTCTTAGACTTCTCACGGATTACAACAGTATCTTCTGGAGTAATTACGTATGAAGGAATGTTCACAACACGACCATTAACTAAAATCGCTTTATGGCTTACTAACTGACGTGCTTCTGCACGTGTGCTAGCAAAACCCATGCGATATACAACATTGTCTAAACGTTGCTCTAAAAGCTGTAACAAGTTTTCACCTGTATTACCTTTAAGGCGAGCAGCTTCTTTGTAGTAGTTACGGAATTGCTTTTCTAATACACCGTATATACGACGTACTTTTTGCTTTTCACGTAATTGTAAACCGTAATCAGATAAACGACCTTTACGGGCGCCGTGCTGACCAGGTGCAGTCTCAAGTTTACACTTAGAGTCGATAGCTCTTACGCCGCTCTTAAGGAACAGGTCAGTACCTTCACGACGACTCAGCTTGAGCTTAGGGCCCAAATATCTTGCCATGTTATTTCTCCTAACCTATTGTTAAACGCGACGTTTCTTCGGTGGACGACAACCATTATGTGGTATAGGCGTCACGTCAGTAATGTTGGTAATACGGTAACCAGCAGCATTCAAAGCACGTACAGCAGATTCACGACCTGGACCTGGACCTTTGATGAAAACTTCTAGATTTTTTAAACCGTATTCTTGAGCAGCAGTACCTGCACGCTCTGCAGCAACCTGAGCAGCAAATGGTGTAGATTTACGTGAACCACGGAAACCTGAACCACCGGCAGTAGCCCATGATAGTGCATTACCTTGACGGTCGGTAATCGTTACAATAGTGTTGTTGAAAGACGCATGAACATGAGCCATACCATCAGCAACTTGTTTTTTAACCTTTTTACGACGAATTGGTGTCTTAGCCATAATACTATCCCCTTATCGCTTAATAGGCTTACGTGGACCCTTACGGGTGCGCGCGTTAGTCTTAGTTCTTTGACCACGTAGTGGTAAAGAGCGACGGTGACGTAGGCCACGATAACAACCAAGGTCCATAAGGCGCTTGATATTTAAAGTAACTTCACGACGAAGATCACCTTCAACAGTGTACTTGCCAACTGCATCACGCAGTACGTCAAGAATTTCGTCTGAAAGTTCACCGATTTTTGTGGTTTCGGCGATACCAGTCGCTACTAAGATAGCCTTAGAGCGAGTCTTACCTATGCCATAAATAGCTGTTAAACCAATAACTGCATGTTTATGATCAGGGACGTTAATGCCAGCAATACGGGCCACTAACACATCTCCTATATTCGAATTTGGTAATCATCTGTTTGAAAAGCCCGTAAGGATACTCAAACGAAGACCAAATTACTACTAAAAACACAGGCCGAGAAAACTCAGCCTGCACGCTGTTTACTTAGCCTTGCCTTTGCTTATGCTTAGGCTCACTGCAAATTACGCGTACTACACCAGCACGTTTAATAACTTTACAGTTACGGCATATTTTCTTAACGGAAGCACGTACTTTCATTGCTCAACTCCGTAAACTGACCTTATCGACCGTAGCCTTTAAGGTTCGCTTTTTTCAGCACAGAATCATACTGATGAGACATCAGGTGAGTCTGTACTTGTGCCATAAAGTCCATGATTACTACAACGATAATCAAAACTGATGTACCGCCGAAGTAGAATGGCGTTTGCCACGCCATCGTCATGAATTCAGGCACCAGACAGATAAAGGTTATATACAAAGCACCTGCCAATGTCAGGCGTGTCATCACTTTATCAATGTATTTAGATGTCTGCTCACCTGGACGAATACCTGGGATAAATGCGCCAGATTTCTTAAGGTTATCTGCTGTTTCACGAGGGTTAAAAACCAACGCTGTATAGAAAAAGCAGAAGAAGATAATAGCTGCTGCTAGTACAAGTGAGTACAACGGTTGACCTGGGGTCAACGTAGTAGCTACAGCTTGTAATACATCAGCAACTGGACCTTCACCTTGGCCGAACCAGCTAGCAATTGTACCAGGGAACAGAATTATACTACTAGCGAAGATTGGTGGAATAACACCCGCCATATTTACTTTTAGTGGTAAATGCGTGCTTTGAGCAGCAAATACTTGACGACCTTGTTGGCGTTTAGCGTAGTTAACAACAATACGACGTTGTCCACGTTCAAAAAACACTACAAGATAAGTAACAGCGAATACGATTACCGCAACCATCAGTAGTACAAAAACATTCAAATCACCTTGGCGCGCCATTTCGACTGTCGAACCAATAGCAGACGGCAAGTTAGCTACAATACCAACAAATATTAGAACAGAGATACCGTTACCGATACCGCGTTCTGTAATTTGTTCACCCAACCACATAAGGAACATAGTACCAGTCACTAAACTCACCACTGCGGTGAAATAGAAACCCATACCAGGGTTAACAACTAACCCCTCCATCATGCCCGGTAAGCTAGAAGCAATACCGATTGATTGAATAGTAGCTAGCACAAGCGTGCCATAGCGTGTGTACTGGCTAATTTTTTTACGCCCTTGCTCACCTTCTTTCTTAAGCTCTATAAACGGAGGATACATATGCGTTAATAGTTGCGTAATAATCGAAGCCGAGATATACGGCATAATACCCAGTGCTAACACTGAAGCTCGCTCAAGAGCACCACCACTGAACATGTTGAACATTTCAACAATGGTGCCCTTTTGTTGCTCGAAGAAATCGGCAAGTACAGCGGCGTCAATCCCAGGGATCGGCACAAATGAACCTAGACGGTAAATTATGATAGCACCCAATACGAAGAGTAATCGGCGCTTCAATTCCGAAAGTCCACCTTGTGCACTTTTTGTATCTTGACCTGGTTTAGCCATTAGTACTTCCTTAGTCTTCTACCTTGCCTCCGGCAGCTTCAATAGCTTCGCGAGCACCTTTAGAGGCTTTAAGGCCTTTAACGGTAACAGCGCGTGAAACTTCGCCAGATTTAACAACTTTAACGAAAAGAACGTTCTTTTTAACTAGACCAGCTGCTTGTAACGCGCTTAGGTCTACCACATCGCCTTCAACTTTAGCGATTTCAAAAAGGTTTATTTCTGCAGATACTAAAGATTTGCGAGAAGTGAAACCAAATTTAGGTAGACGACGTTGCATAGGCATTTGACCGCCTTCAAAACCAACGCGTACTTTGCCGCCAGAACGTGATTTTTGACCTTTGTGACCACGACCACCAGTCTTACCTAGACCAGAACCGATACCACGACCAACACGTTTTGGAGCAGTTTTTGAACCTGCAGCAGGTGAAAGTGTATTCAAATGCATCGAATTAACCCTCTACCTTAACCATGTAAGAAACCTTGTTTATCATACCACGTACACATGCTGTGTCTTCTAACTCAACAGTGTGGTTGATACGACGTAAACCAAGACCGCGTAATGTAGCTTTATGTTTCGGTAAACGACCGATAGAGCTTTTTACTTGTGTTACTTTTACAGTTTGATTTGCCATGGTTACCCCAGTATTTCGTCTACGCGAAGGCCACGTTTTGCAGCGATTGACTGTGGAGAATTCATATTCTCAAGAGCCGAAATCGTTGCACGCACCACGTTGATTGGGTTAGTAGAACCGTAACATTTAGAAAGTACGTTCTGCACACCAGTCACTTCAAGTACTGCACGCATAGCACCACCTGCAATGATACCAGTACCTTCAGATGCTGGTTTCATGAACACTAGTGAGCCAGCATGACGTCCCTTAACAGGATGCTGTAATGTGTTGCCATTTAGGTCTACGTTGATCATGTTACGACGTGCTTTTTCCATTGCTTTTTGAATAGCAGCTGGAACTTCACGTGCTTTACCATAACCGAAACCTACTTTACCTGCGCCATCACCAACTACAGTTAGTGCAGTAAAGCTAAAGATACGACCACCTTTAACTACTTTAGACACACGGTTCACCGCGATTAGCTTTTCAGCTAGATCAGGCTGTTGTTGCTTTGCTTCTACGTTAGCCATAGTCTACTCCTAGAATTGCAAACCGGCTTCACGCGCAGCATCAGCTAGCGCCTTCACACGGCCGTGATATTTAAAGCCACTGCGATCAAAAGCAATCTTTTCGATGCCTTTGTCAGCCGCACGTTCAGCAACCGCTTTGCCAACTGCTTGCGCAGCTTCAACGTTACCGGTGCCTTTAACTGTTTCGCTAATAGCCTTTTCAACAGTAGAAGCAGCAGCCAGTACATTACCCTCAGCATTTACAACTTGAGCGTAGATGTGACGTGGCGTGCGGTGGATAACAAGACGCGTTGTGCCTTGTTCAATATAATTTCTACGAGTGCGTTTAGCACGACGTAGACGAGCTGTTTTTTTATCCATCGTCTTACCTTACTTCTTCTTAGCCTCTTTACGGCGTACATTCTCATCTGAATAACGAACACCCTTACCTTTATAAGGCTCAGGTTTACGGTATGCACGAATGTTAGCAGCTGTTTGACCAACTAACTGCTTATCTACGCCCTTAACTAGAACTTCTGTTTGGCTTGGAGTTTCAATCGTAATTCCTTCAGGAACTGCGAAATTAACTGGGTGTGAGAAGCCAAGAGTTAAATCTAATGTTTTACCCTTAGCTGCAGCACGGTAACCCACGCCTACTAACTGAAGTTTCTTCTCGTAACCTTCATGCGTACCAACAACCATGTTGTTGATTAGAGCGCGAGCAGTACCTGCTTGAGCCCATGCATTCGCTACGCCATCACGAGGTAAAGTAGTAATAACGTTGTCATTAACTTGTACTTCAACAGCGTTGTTGATAGTACGAGTAAGTTCACCGTTTTTGCCTTTAACTGTGATTTCCTGGCCTTTTAATGTAACTTCTACACCGGCAGGAACAGTAATTGGTGCCTTTGCTATGCGAGACATAGTTCCCCTCCGATTAAGCTACAAAACCAATGATTTCACCACCAACACCAGCACTACGTGCTGTGCGGTCTGTCATTAGGCCTTTAGAAGTTGATACGATAGCGATACCAAGACCACCCATTACCTTAGGTAATTGGTCACGTTTCTTATAGATACGTAGACCAGGGCGACTTACACGCTGGATATTTTCAATTACAGCTTTGCCTTCGAAGTACTTCAATTCGATAGAAAGCTCAGGTTTAGTTTCACCGTTAACGGCGAAATCTACGATATAACCTTCGTCTTTTAGTACTTTAGCTAATGCTACTTTCAGCTTTGAAGTTGGCATCGTTACAGATACTTTCTTCGCTGATTGACCGTTACGAATTCGTGTGAACAAATCCGCGATAGGATCTTGCAAGCTCATAGTCTTACTCCCATGATTCTATTACCAGCTAGCCTTTTTAAGGCCAGGAATTTCACCGCGCATAGCTGCTTCGCGAACTTTAATACGGCTCATGCCGAATTTGCGAAGGAAACCATGTGGGCGGCCCGTAATGTTACAACGATTACGTTGACGTGCAGGGCTAGAATCACGAGGTAAAGCTTGTAGCTTAAGTACCGCGTCCCAACGATCATCTTCAGATGTATTAACATCACTGATGATAGCTTTTAGTGCTGTGCGCTTTTCAGCGAACTGAGCAACTAGTTTTGTGCGCTTTGCTTCGCGCGCTTTCATAGAATTCTTTGCCATAACCCTACCCTTATTTCTTAAATGGGAAGTTAAACGCTTCTAACAACGCACGGCCTTCCTCATCAGATTTCGCAGAAGTAGTGATAGTAATATCCATACCGCGTACACGGTCTACTTTATCGTAATCGATTTCTGGGAAGATGATTTGTTCACGTACGCCCATGCTGTAGTTGCCACGTCCATCAAAAGACTTAGCACTTACGCCACGGAAGTCACGAATACGTGGGATAGCGATTGATACCAAACGCTCAAAAAAGTCCCACATACGCTCGCCGCGTAGGGTTACTTTACAACCAATCGGGTAACCTTCACGCACTTTGAAGCCAGCAACAGATTTGCGTGCTTTAGTGATTAGAGGTTTCTGACCAGAGATTGCTGCTAGATCCGCTACTGCGTTATCTAAAATCTTCTTGTCAGCTAGGGCTTCGCCCACGCCCATATTCAATGTGATCTTTTCGATCTGAGGGACTTGCATGACAGAGCTGAAACCAAACTTCTCTTGAAGTTCCGCAACTACTTTGTCTTTATATACTTCATGCAGTTTCGCCATCATTCTACTCCAACTATTAGATAGTTTTACCAGTAGATTTAAAGATACGTAATTTCTTACCATCTTCAATCTTGAAACCTACACGATCAGCTTTACTCGTTTCCGAGTTGAAGATCGCAACGTTTGATGCATCCATAGATGCTTCTTTCTCAACAATGCCGCCAGCTTGGTTCAATTGTGGAACCGGCTTTTGGTGTTTCTTGATCAAGTTTATGCCTTCGACAAAGATTCGACCAGATTCAGTAACAACTGAAAGCACTTTTCCGCGCTTACCTTTGTCTTTACCTGCTAGTACGATTACTTCGTCATCACGACGTATTTTTGCTGCCATGATTGGCTCCTTACAGTACTTCTGGGGCTAGTGAAACGATTTTCATGAACTTATCATTACGAAGTTCGCGAGTCACAGGGCCGAAAATACGTGTACCAATTGGCTGCAAGTTATCATTTAAGATAACAGCCGCGTTGCTGTCAAAACGGATCAAAGAACCATCTGGACGGCGAACACCTTTTCTGGTACGCACAACTACCGCGTTTTTAACATCACCTTTCTTCACTTTACCGCGAGGAATAGCTTCTTTTACAGAAACTTTAATGATGTCGCCAATCGCTGCGTAGCGACGGTGTGAACCACCAAGGACTTTTATACACTGCACTTTGCGAGCGCCGCTGTTATCAGCAACTTCCAGCTGAGTTTGCATTTGGATCATGTTAATGACCTCCGGTGTAGTAATTACAACGTGTCTAAAATTCGTTTAAAAATCAGACATTTCGATTAAATCCCAATCAAAAAACAAACGAGTTGTCTCTTAAGGGCGGGCAATTGTACCAGCATTGAGGGGGTAGTGATAGGTTATTTTTTAATTAATTTAGAGCGTATGGTTATTAAAGTTGAGTAATTACGGCTATGTAGCTATTTTACAGGTGGTTACAAAACAAACAAGGCA